>NZ_AXVL01000009.1 GCF_000482505.1 Leptotrichia trevisanii DSM 22070 | reverse complement strand
AGAATATGTTTTTGAATATTTTCAGTCCATGTCCTAGAGTACTTGTAACCACAAGAAGGACAGAGCTTAGACTTACAAGTAATAGGGAACAGGTGTGTAACAGGACAGTGAGGACATTTGAACTTGACAAAACCTTTTGAAATATCCCTGCAGGCAAGAAATTTATCAAAGGAAAGTTTAATATGTTCAAGGTGACTGTCGCCAATATTATTTTTCTTGCAAAATTTTAAGGAATCTAGTAAAATATTGTTGTTACTGAAAATATATTTCAGTTTATTTTGTGTAATGTTTATCATAAATATATTATACAAAAAAATCAGCCGAATTTCTATTCGGCTTTTTTTATTATACTGCTTATTATATTAAGTTATTCTCAATACAGAAAATTAAAAATTGAAACATATTTATAAAAATATTCCAAAGTCTTACTATTTCTAACCTCAATTTCATTATATGTAACACAATTTTATTACCATAATGTTATATTTTCCTCATCTGAAAGCCATAATAGCTAGAATCTGCTTTTCTTATAAGGTTAAAAAGTGCTTGTGACAAATCTTATTTTTTACAGCTAGTTCTCTAGAATATACGTAGTTGTTGCACAAGCACAGATAAATATAAAACTTAATAATATTTTTTCATAACAATTACTTCTTGCTATTTTTTATTAAATTTATCTTCAAATAATCTTGTGAATTTACTCGAAATTTACCCTTCATTTTCAAAATACATCATATGTCCATAAAAATAATCAAGTGCTTTAATTTTTCTAATTCCAGTTGGAAATAATTTACAGTTATTGAAATACCAGTATCCTACTTCACCAATATATGGATCAGAACCTTCTGGATTAGAACCTTGTGGAGTATAGTTCCTATCTTTTTTTCTAATAAGATTTAACAGAGCTTTATTTAAATCAGGCCTTTTTCCATCATAAATGGCAGGAAAATTGACATAAGTCCTACCTATGTTTTGACATACAAAATTTTTTCCAAATAAAGTACCAAAATTGGCTCTTATGTAAGCTCCTTCACTTTTAGTAATGTTTATATCTTTAGGATAAGTATAAGTTATCGCACAAGCACAGATAAACATAAAACCTAATAACAATTTTTTCATAATAAATCCTCCCTTTAACATTATTTAATTACAAATTTTAATATATTATTAATACCTCTTATTATAATTATACCTCATTTAATGCGGTTGTCAAGTTGTTTTTAAATTTATTTTTAAAGTTTTCAAATGAAATAATCATTATATTGTTGTTTTTTAATATTTTACGTTTTTTTATATAGTATTTCGTTTACTGTAAAATCACTTGACATATTTAAAAAAATATTATATAATTTCAATATAATAAAACGGAAATTATTTTACTTTAAAAAATGAAGTTTGGAGGGATTATATATGAAAAAAATTTTTCTACTTATAGCAATACTAGCTATCAGCGTACTGTCTTGCGGAAACAACGACAATAAAAATATTTCTGCTGCACCTGAAAATAATACACAAAATGTGGAGCAAATAATACAGCAACATGCAAGTAATGAAATAAATATAAACCAAAATTCAAGTTCAGATAGGGAATATTCGGGTAATCTGGCAAAAGGGATGGATGAAGAATTTACGACGGATGGAAAATTACATGAAGAAAAGTTTTTGAATAAGACATTTGGTTATACAGATACATCTGACAGTTTTAAGATTCAAAAGGATAGTCAGGGATATTTCTTGACAAAATATATTGACGACTCTCCTGAACAGGACGGTTCTGGTTCAACAAAAGAGGAAAAAGTAAGATTGAAACTGGAAAAAGGGACAATTCTTCAAGAAGTAAGCAATGAGCCTTTGGCTTATGCTTATGATACAAAATTAAAAAAAATGGTGTTTTTAAACCCAGAGAATGATTACAGAATAATACTCGCAACTGATTAGATTGAAATTTTCCCGTATATTTTTTACTTAAAAAATCAATTTTTAAAAAATTTGACAAAAGAAAAATAATGTCTTATAATGATGTGTTTAAAAGATTTTTTGATAAAAAAGTTTTTTAGACAAAAAAATAGTAAAAAATAAAAAAGGGAGAAAAATTATGAAAAAATTATTTTTTGTTTTAGTAATATTAGTTTTTGGTTCGGGAATTATCATTGCCAAAGAGATGTTTAGCGAGAAAGTGCCTGAAAATATTGTGTTTGTTGGAGATTCGATAATGAACAGCAGTAAGCAGTATATTGCACCTAACTTCAAAAATCCTTATTTTGACACAAAAATATCACGTCAATTTTCAACACTTCCAGGAATTGTTACAAAATTAGTGGAAGATGGGAAATTAAAAACTGTATTAGTTGTGCATCTTGGAACAAATGGGAAATTTACAGATAAAGATTTTGATTATGTTATGGAAATGGCAAAAGGGAAAGATGTATTCTTTATGAACACTGCACACAAGGATCCTTGGGAACAGGAAGTAAATAGAAAATTAAAGGAAAAAGTCGCACAATATGACAATGCTTACCTAATTGACTGGTACTCTTATGCAAAAGGGAAAAACCAATATTTCTATAAAGATAGAACTCATTTAAATGATAAAGGGCAAAGATATTATGCAGACTTTATAACTAATGAAATTAAAAAACATTATCTTGGAGAAAATGAAAAAACTGAACCTGTAAAAGAAAAATCTTCAGATTCTTCTGATACAAAAAATGTTCAATAGAATAAACAGATTTAAATAAATAATTTTTATAAAAACTACTTTAATTTCAAACTAAAAAAGTTGAGCCATATCATAAAACATAGTATTTTATGCAATTTAAACAGTTTGTTTTGAAGTAGTTTTTTTTATTAAATTTTATCTTTAAATATTTTAAATAAGACAATTATTAAAATAAAAAATAATTATTAATAATCAAATAAAAATCTATAAAATTAAATTATTATACAAATATATTTTTAAAAGAAAGGAATTTTTTAATTTATGAAAAAGGAAAGAATACAAAGCCTTGATATACTTAGAACAATTGCACTTGTTCTTATCTGTGTTTATCACTGGTTTTCCTACAAGGGGACTTACATCGGTGTCGTTATATTTTTTGCATTAAGCGGGTATCTAGTTACGACTGGATTGCTTTCCAGAGATTTTTCAGTTTTTTCAGTAATTAACCGAAGGCTGAGAAAAGTTTATCCAAGTCTGCTAATTGTGATATTAATTTCAACCATCGCATTATATTTTGTAAACAATGGACTTGAAATGAAATACAAATACAGTGCAATATTTTCAATATTGGGACTAAATAATATTTATCAGATTTTTTCAAAAATGTCCTATTTTGACAATTTTGGAATTATCTTGCCCCTGACACATATTTGGGCATTATCGTTCCTGATACAGATGTATGTATTTTTCCCACTTTTATTACAGGGGCTTAAAAAACTGAAATTAAAAAACAATACCATCGGAATTATATTTTTGGGAATTGGGATAATCTCTGCATTAATAATGGCTTGTGTATTCTATATAACTTCAAAATCTCCAGAAGGAGCGGATTTTTCCAGAATATATTATGGAACTGACACAAGAGCCTTTGCATTTTTTTGTCCAGCTGCAATAGCGTGTTTTTATGCAAATAGAGAAATAAAAAAAGATACCGAGAAAAAAATTATATATGTTTTAGGGATTTTAGGGCTATTTTCTTTAATTTTCTTTTGTTTTGGAATAGATTACAGAAGTGCCTACAATTATTATGGGCTGATGTTCTTATCAAGTATTTTGATTGGATTTACAATTGTTCTATTCTCAAAACCTGAATTAAAAAAATTCGATCTTTCAAAATATCCTAAAATCTTTAATCCAATAATAAGATTAGGACAACATCAGTATCAATACTATTTGTGGCAATATCCAATTATGATATTTGCTCGTGAATATTTTAAATGGGCAAAACTTTCAAACGCTCAGCAATTTTTTATCCAAATTATTGTCTTAGTGACAATTTCAGAATTAAGTTACCTTTTATTTGAGAAAAAAAGTATAAAATACATAAGTTATCCTGTTTTAATTTCTATTTTTGCAATTTTAATATATTCACCAATTTATGAAAATAAAGATTTGGAGGAAATGAAGGCAGCACAGGCAGCGGCAGCTAACGCAACTACAGAGGAACCTGAACCTGCTCCTACCACTACTCCAACAACAAATACACCAAATGGAAACTTAACAATGGATGAACTTCTCACGGCGATAAATACCCCATCTAAAGGAATAGAAGAGGAAACAAAAATTCAAAATGAAATTCTGAAAAAATACCCAAATGATGAACGAAATATTTTATTTATCGGAGATTCTGTGCTAGATATGACAAAAATTGACTTGAAGAAAAAATATCCAAATTCCATCATTGAAACAAAAGTTGGACGTCAATTTTATGAATTGCCAAATATGTTAAAAAATTATGCTCAGGACGGGAAATTAAGAAAAATCATTGTAATTGCACTTGGAACAAATGGAACAATTTACGAAAAGGATATGAAATCTGTTTTGGAAACATTGAAAGGACACGATATTTACTTTATAAATACAGTTATGCCTGATCCGTGGCAAGACAGTGTCAATGCGGAAATCAGGAAGGCAAGTGCCGAAAACCCAAATATAAAGGTAATCGACTGGTATTCATATTCCAAAGGTAAACAGGAATATTTCTACAAGGACGGAACACATCCAAAACCTCATGCAGCCAAAAGGTACATTAACCTGCTGTATTCTGTACTAAGTAAAGACATTCTAAATTCAAATACCAATGCAGATACAAATAAATAATTTAACAAAAGCTATCTTGAAATATTTTTTGAGATAGTTTTTTTAACAAAGCTATCAAATTAATTATTATAAAAATTTATTCTTATTTTTAAACGGGGTTTAGCAAAAAGGAGATTGAATTGAATGTTATAACATAAGACAAAAAAAGCCAAATTAATAAATCTGGCTTTTCACAAATATATAAAATTTATAATGCATAGTAAAATTACTCTTTAATACTGAAAAGATTTGAATATATAACAAAATTACAGTTAGTCTCAAAAATTTGAGGAAATCTATATAATTTTCACTTCAAATTTATCAAAAATTTTTTTATAACTTTCTAAAAAATCTTTTTTATCTTTTTCACAAATAAATACATCAAAATCTGATAAATTACTAAACTTATAATTTCCAAGAATACCTAATTTTCTGTATTCAGTTGCTAAAAATATTTTTTTTGAAATATTCATAATTTCTTTTTTTGTATTTCCATCATTTGCTTCAAAGTTCATCACTTTTCCAGCTTCCAAGTCTATTCCGGCACTTCCGATAAAGCTCTTATCCACATTGTATTTTTTTATATAGTTAATAGCTTCTATTCCAACATTTCCACCAATTTCCTTGTTATATTCGCCACCTATCATAATGATGTCTATTTTTGAATTTTTATTAAAATGTGTTGTTATGCTAGGCATATTCGTGATAAGGGTTATTTCCTTTTGAGAATTTGCAAGATATTCTGCTGCGATGTAGTTTATACTTGTAATATCAAAAAATATTGTTTCTCCACTTTCGATATTTTCTATGATTTTTCTTGCAATAATTTCCTTTGGTTTTGTTCTATTTATGACTCTTTCTTCAAGTGTGCTGAAATGTGCGAGTTCTTTTAGCAAGATTGCACCTCCATGGGTTCTTTTCAGCTTTCCTTCCTGCTCCAGCCTTTTTAGGTTTTTTCTTATAATAACTTCCGAAACATTAAATTTTTCCGCCAAATCAGTAACTTTTACTTTTTTCTCATTTTTCAGAATTTCCAGTATTTTTTCCAGTCTTTCATCCAAAAACATATCAAATCTCCAATGCTTTTTTATAGTTACCTAGATTATACCAAAATTCATTTAATATTTCAAAATTTTATAAAAAATTGAAAGAATAAAAATTATAACAAGTCAAGCAGTGTTTTTTTGCCATAAATCTTTTCCCAGTCAGAATTAAACGTATCCATGCTCCAGTCTGTGTAAGGATGATAAATTAATTTTTCAAATACATCTGGAGCTACTGTTACAGATTTTGATCCAGCCAGAATTGTTTCGTGAATCTGTCTTACATTCTTAAACGAAGCACCTAATATTTTTGGCTCAAAGATTCTTTTGTACTGTGTCAATTTTTCCTCATCAGTCTTTTTAGTCATTTCAAGGATTTTATAAGCATCCTTTACAATTTCAATTCCATTTTCGCCAATATTGTCAGAACGATTAATGTATGGAGCCATATATTCTGCCCCTGCCTCTGCTGCCATAATTATCTGCTGTGGTGATAAAATACCTGTTGCAGTTATTTTATGCCCATCTTTTGCCAAAATTTTTATGGCTTTTATACCTTCAGGCGTTACAGGAATTTTTGTATAAAAATTTTCTCCAAAAGTGTCACGCAAAAGCTGCACTTCTTTTACCATTATTTCAGATGTACTCCCAACAGCCTGAGCATGCACAATCTTATCTTTTCCAATAATATCAAAAATATCATTTATAATCTCTTTAAAATCTCTTTTTTCCTTCGCAATAATAGTAGGATTTGTAGTAACCCCCGCTATTGGAAAAATATCGCTAATTTTTTTTATACTCTCCAAATTCGCCGTATCAATAAAATATTGCATTCTTATCATCCTTTCTTTTTTTATTTTTTGAAATAATAATTCCATATTTTAATTAGTTTCGTTTAATTTCGATATTATTTTAATATATAATTTAAAAAATGTCAATGTCTTTTTTCAATTTTTATAAAAATTTTGATTGAATAATTACTTTCTTTATGTTATAATTAACATGTAAAGAAACAATCATAATATGAAAAAAACAACGACAAGGGCTAGTTCAATTTGAACTAGCTTTTTGTATTAAGTTTTGCTATAATATTTTTGGGTTCGTTGCCTAATTCATATTATGATTGGGGGTGATGTCCAAATAGAACGGGATATAGTTTTATATTAGTTCAACTTGTGGTTATTTACTACATCCTAAGTAGAAGATAACACCCCAAAATGAAAAAATAATTTTTTCCCTGCAATTATTATTTATTGCAGGTTTTTTTATAAATTTTTTTACAAAATTAAATAAAACTCTTGACAAATTTTCAAAAATAATGTAAAATCGAAATATAAAGAAACAAAATGAAACTTAAGAGATATTTTCAAAAGGAAAAGAGGTGTAAAGGATATGAGAGCTTTAGTTACAGATATTGAAAGGGGAGCCACATTTGATGGGCCAGGAATTAGAACAGTCGTGTATTTTAAAGGATGTCCACTTAGATGTCTGTGGTGTTCCAATCCTGAAACACAAAAGCTGGAAAACGAATTTTGGGATTACGACGGCTCTCTTTATAAAGGAAATAAAACTTCATGTTCTGGCTGTCCTGCTGCAAATACACTAAAACAAGTTGCAAAAGATATGACGCTGGAAGAAGTGTTTGCAATTGTGATGAAAGATGAAAACTTTTATAGAAATTCTGGCGGAGGGGTTACGTTAAGCGGTGGAGAAATACTTGTAAATTCAGCTTTTGCAATAGAACTTTTTGAAAAGTTAAAAGAAGAGTATATCAACACTGCTATAGAAACAACAGGATATGGAAATTACAAGGATTTTGAAAAATTGGCAAAATTGACGGATACAATTTTATTTGACATAAAACATATGGACAACGAAAAACATAAAAAATATACCGCTGTTTCAAATGAAATAATCTTGAAAAATCTTACAAAACTTTCAGAATGGCATAAAAGAATCATTATGAGATTTCCATTTATAAAAGGAATTAACGATGATGAAAAAAACATTCACGAAACGGCAAAATTTTTAAAAAAGCTGAATTTGCTGGAAGTGAACATACTGCCCTATCACACAATGGGACTTGAAAAATATAAAAAATTAGGAAGAGAATATCCAATGAAGACACTTGAAAAACATACACAAGATGAACTAAATAATGCTTTAAATATAATGAAAAGTTATGGTTTACAGGCAAAATTGAATGGATAAAAAAATTAATAAAAAATAAAGACAAGATATTAAAATAAAAAATGGAGGAAAAGGCAATGAGAGAATTTGTTTTGAAAAGTGAAAGAGTAAAAAAATTAAGAGAATCGGCTTTATCAAAATTTCCAGGAGTAAGTGTTGAAAGAGGTAGACTTTTGACTAAAGCATATAAAGAACATGAGGGGAAATCAAAATATATTGTTCGTGCCTATGCAGTCAAGGAAATTCTGGAAAATATGACAATTTACATAAAAGATGGAGAACTTATTGTGGGAAATCAGTCTGTTGACGAAAGAACAGCTCCGCTTTTTCCTGAATATGCAGTAGACTGGATTGTAGATGAAATTAAGGCGAAAGGAAACTTTGATCATAGGGATGGAGATAAATTCAGAATTCCTGAAGAAGAAATTCCTGAATTACTTGAAATTTGTGAATGGTGGCGTGGAAAAACATTGAAGGATAAAGCTCATGCTCAAATGCCACAGGAAATAAAGGAGGCTGGAACTGTAAAAATCATTCATGGTGAAGGAAATATGACTTCTGGTGACGGACACATCGTCCCTGACTTTAAAAAAGTTTTAACAAAAGGACTAAAGGGAGTAATAGAAGAGGCTAAGGCTTCTATGGAAAAAGTGGATATTACAGTTTATGGCGGATACAATAAAATTGATTTCTTGAAGGCTGTACAAATTGTGGCACAGGCGACTATTGACTTTGCTCATAGATTTGCAAATTTGGCTAAAGAATTGGCTGAAAAGGAAACTGATCCTCAAAGAAAAGAAGAATTGCTTCAGATTCAGAAAAACTGCCTAAATGTACCTGAAAATCCTGCTCAAACATTCTGGGAAGGTGTACAGGCAATCTGGTTCATACATCTGGTAATTCAGATTGAAAGCAACGGGCATTCAGCTTCGCTTGGAAGAGTGGATCAATATTTATACCCACTTTATAAAAAAGATGTTTTGGAAGGAAATTTAGACAGGGAATTTGCAAAGGAAATGCTGCAATGCCTATGGGTAAAACTTTACTCTGTAATAAAAGTCCGTTCAACTTCACATTCTGGCTACGGTGCAGGTTATCCGACTTATCAGAATGTTACAATTGGAGGATCAACTCCAAGTGGAAAAGATTCT
Source organism: Leptotrichia trevisanii DSM 22070 (assembly GCF_000482505.1). Lineage (NCBI taxonomy): Bacteria > Fusobacteriati > Fusobacteriota > Fusobacteriia > Fusobacteriales > Leptotrichiaceae > Leptotrichia > Leptotrichia trevisanii. The sequence continues at coordinate 120,203 of NZ_AXVL01000009.1, read as the reverse complement.
ACAAATGAATTAAGCTATTTAATTCTGGAAAGTGTTGGAGAAAATAAACTTACACAGCCGAATCTTTCTGCAAGATTTCATATAAATTCTCCAGAAAAATTCATAAGAAAATGTGCCGAAGTAGCTGCAACAGGTTATGGAATGCCTGCAATGCATACAGATGAAATAATAGTTCCTGCATTGCTTAATAAAGGAGTGAAAATTGAAGATGCCTATAATTATTCAATGGTTGGATGTGTGGAAGTTGCTGTTCCTGGAAAATGGGGTTACAGATGTACAGGAATGACTTTTTTAAACTTTGTAAAAGCAACTGAACTTGTGTTAAATGACGGTTACGATGCCAGAACTGGACTTCAATTACTAAAAGCAGGGAAACTGACTGACTATGAAACTTATGAGGATTTATGGGAAGCATGGAAAAAATATATGAAACACTATACAAAACTATCTGTTGCGCTTGATGCATTGGCTGATACACATTTAGAAGAATTTCCTGACATTTTATTGTCAAGTTTAATTGATGACTGTATTGGAAGAGGACTTTCCGCAAAAGAAGGTGGAGCAGTTTATGATATTATTTCAGGACTTCAAGTGGGAATCGCAAATGCTGCAAACTCACTGTATGCACTAAAAACCACTGTTTTTGATAATAAAATTTTAACAAAAGAAGAGGTTTATAATGCTCTTCAGACAAATTATGCGAGTGAAAATGGGGAAAGAATCAGAAAAATATTGCTGGAAGTGCCTAAATATGGAAATGATATTGATGAAGTGGACGAATTTGCTACAAATATCTACTGGACATACATTGATGAAATTCAAAAATATCACAATACAAGATACGGAAGAGGACCAATTAATGGCGGTTATGGAGTTTCAACATCTGGAATTTCTTCAAATGTACCAATGGGAACAGTAAGCGGTGCAACTCCAGACGGAAGATACGCCTATACACCTGCAGCCGAAGGTGGTTCTCCAACTCAGGGAACTGACACAAACGGCCCTACAGCAGTATTAAATTCTGTAAACAAATTGCCAACTTTAATGATTACAGGTGGACAATTATTGAATCAAAAATATTCACCTGAACTGGTAAATACTCCAGAACAGTTTGAAAAATTTGTAAATGTAATAAAATCATTTATAAGTTCAAAAGGATGGCATATCCAATTTAACATTATTTCAGGAAAAACATTGAAACAGGCACAGGTTGAACCTGAAAAACATAGAGATATTATCGTAAGAGTGGCTGGATACTGTGCACAATTTGTTACACTTGACAGAACTACACAAAATGATATTATTTCAAGAACGGAACAAAGAATATAAATATTTATCCTTTTAGATAAACTTCTAAAATAAATTTTCTCTTTACTGCAAGGGGCTGGTAATTTTAAGCTCCTTGTATTTTTATAGTTTTTCAGTAGTTTCAAGACAAAAAAAGAGGCATTTGCCCCCTTCCTTGCTCAAATACATTCAATTCCTATTTTTTCATACTCTTCCAGTATCTCCGCTGATACACTCTTATCTGTTATAATAGTTGTAACATCTGTCATATCACACACTTTATAAGGCATTATTACATTAAATTTATTTGGTATAATTAACGTCACAACTCTGCTTGAAGACTTTATAAACTGACGTTTTACACTTACTTCCTTTTCATAAGGGCTTGTTATCCCCATTAACGGATGAATTGCATAAGCTCCCATAAAACAAATATCTGGATAATATTCTTTTACTTGCTCTACTGCCAAATTTCCCACATTAGTCATAATTTTTTGAAACAGATTTCCACCAACCATTATTATTTCTATATTTTTGTGATTACAAAGCTCACTTGCTATAGCTAGGCTATTTGTAATTACTGTTAGTGACAAATTAACTGGAATAGCTTTTGCTAATTGAAGATTTGTTGTACTTCCGTCTATCGCAACTAACTGCCCATCCTTTAGTAAATTTACACCTTTTAATGCCAGTTCGTATTTTAGTTCAGGCTCAAAATTCTGTCTTTCCGTATAATTTAAAGCATATCTGTTTAAAGGCAATGCCCCACCAAAAACTCTTTTTAGAAGTCCCTTTGTATCCATTTCAGCGAGATCTCTTCTTATCGTATCTTCAGAAACGGACAAATCAATCGCAAGTTCTCCGACTACAACTTTACCTTTATTATTAAGTTTCATTAAAATTATATCCTGTCTTTCATTTTTAAGCATTTTTATCATATCCAATCTTTATATTATTTTTTTATTCTATCGAATATTAGAAAAATTTTCAAGAAAAACTTTTTATAAATTCTAATTAATATCTATTAAAATTATTATATATTTTAATTTAATAATGTATATAAAAACCCCTATATAATTATAGAGGCTTTATTATGTTAATTATTTTTTTGTTATAAATATAATTGTTTCTTCCCCAGCTTCCACATTTCCAGTTTTTTCAACTTTTATACCATATTTTGCCTTGTCTACATTTAAGAAAGTTACAGGTGAAATTAACGAAATTCCTGCTTTTGTTATTGCATTTCTGTCCAATGTTCCAATTTTTTCACCTTTTCTGACTGTATCACCTATTTTCTTAAACAATTTTATACCTTCTCCATTTAATCCCGCTGTTCCAAGTCCAACGTGTATCAGAATATTATGTCCAAACTTGTCCTGAATAATAAAGGCATGTTCTGTTGTATAAACATTTACTACTGTTCCATCAGTTGGAGCGATTATTTTATCGCCTTCAATTTCTATTGCAAAACCATCTCCAAGAACCTTTGTATTAAATATTTTGTCACCAATGTTTTCAATATCGTAAATTTTACCTTTATACGGAGCAATTATCTGATTTATTGCCTCAAGGGACTCATAATTTTCATTTACGCCCTCTTCACTCAAGTTCAAAACATTCAAATCTATATTTCTTCCTGGTTTTTCTTCTGCAAATGAGGCTTCCATGCCGTGTTCTTTTATTTTTTCGATATATTCTGTCAAGTTACTTTTAATAACTGACACAGTAGGCCCGTATACAACTTGAATTCCACTTCCTTTTTTGATAACTCCCATTGCTCCTGTACGTTTTAATGCTGCCTCATTTACTAAATCCATATTATTTACACGCATTCTAAGTCTAGTTGCACAGCACGTAACATCACCAAAATTATCAAGTCCTCCAAGTCCATCTATAATTGCCTGTGAAACTGTATCTTCTGTTATTGCTCCTTGTTTTCTACTATCTCTCATAGTGTTATAGTCATCTTTTGTATATAATTTCGTATCTTCATCATCGTCTTCTCTTCCTGGAGTTTTTAAATTCCATTTTTGTATAACAAATTTAAAGAAGAAATAGTAAAGTACAAAATATATTACAAATATCGGCAATAATCTAACCCAGTGTGTTTTTGAACTTCCCGGCAAAATTCCATATAATGTGAAGTCTATTAATCCGCATGAAAACGTTGTTCCTATTGCTATATCAAGTATTCTCATAAGTGCAAATGAAATTCCTGCAAAAATACAGTGAACAACAAATACGAAAGGTGCTACGAATAAGAATGTAAATTCAATAGGCTCTGTAATCCCTGTAAGAAAACTTGTTAAAGCCGCTGAAAGTAACAATCCTCCAACTATTTTCTTTTTATTTGGTTTTGCACAATGATACATTGCAAGAGCTGCTCCTGGAAGTCCACCCATCATAAATGAATATTTCCCTGTCATAAATTTAGCCGCATCTATGCTAAAACGTGTAGTGTTTGGCGATACTAATTCTGCAAAGAATATGTTTTGTGCCCCTGAAACCATTGTTCCATCTATCATTGCACTTCCACCCAGTCCTGTTTGCCAGAATGGAATGTACCAGATGTGATGAAGTCCAAAAGGTATCAATATTCTTTCCATAAATCCAAAAATAAATATTCCAATATCCCCCGAACCTGTTACAACTCTTCCAATTGAGAATATTCCCTGTTGAATAACTGGCCAAATTGCAAAGGAAATGAATCCTACAACAATATAAGCAAACGTACATATAATTGGTACAAATCTAACTCCTGAAAAAAATGATATTGCTGCAGGAAGTTTTGTCTTATAAAATCTATTATGCAAAAATGCAACTCCAAGTCCTACTACAATTCCCCCAAACACTCCCATCTCAAGCGTTTGTATCCCAAGCACGGAACTTATCGCACCATCCAGCACTTTTTCCGAAACAGTCCCGTCAGGTAAAATTTTTCCGCTAAATACCAATAATGTTTTAATAGTTGTGTGCATTATTATAAATGAAAGTCCAGAGGACAGCACCGCAACCCCTTTTTCCTTTTTCGCCATTCCCAACGCTACTGCCATCGCAAATATCAAAGGCAAATTGGCAAATACTGCAAGTCCAACGTTATTCATTACAGTAAGGACATAATTCATAGGTGTCCCTTGTGCAAGCAATCCATCTAAATGATAAAACGCTATTGTCTTAGGATTTGTAAACGAAGCCCCTAAACCTAATAACAATCCGGCAACTGGTAAAATCGAAACTGGCAGGAAGAACGCCCTTCCTATTGTCTGCAATGTAAGAAAAATCTGATTTTCTTTTTTGTTTTTTTTCATAACATCCTCCAAATAAAATTATAATATTAAATTTTTTCAAACTGTCCTAAAATTCAATTTTTAAAAATTAGTCAACTCCTGTATTTTGAGCTGCACAATTAAAATTTTATATTTATAGTCAATCCACTAAAAAATTGGAGTAAAAATATGTAAAAATCAATGGATTGATTACAGATACAGCCTAACCTTCTACTCTCATTTTAAACTGGAATTGCTATATTTTAAAACAATTTGATTTTATTTCTAATTTAATCTTTATTTTCTAACTAAGTATTATTTTTGATTTCACTTAGTTTCATATTGTTCCTCTTTAATATTATAACTTTAATTTTTATAAAGTCAAGCGTTTTTTTGCATTTTTTTGCAAATATTTCATAAAAATAATAAAATATTTTAAATTTTAAATTATTTTATGCTGTTTTTTGCCATTTTAAAATTATTAAACTAAAAAAACATTCCTGCTTTGAAACGTATACTTTAAATTATATTTTAAATATAGTTTTAAAATTTAAAAAAATTAATGTGCATTTTTTTAAAATCAGGTTATAATATAGTGATATCATTTTAAAATCAAACTCAAAAGTTATGAATATGTTATATAAAATTTTATTTTTAGACGATTTGAGTATAGTTTTTAGAATAAATGTGGGATGATAGAAAAAAAGAAAGGATGGTTATTATGAAAAAAGTGGCAATATATTTATTTTTGATGATGAATATAATTTCGTTTGGAAATATAAAAGATCCCTTTAAAGATAAGAAATTTGATGATACTTTTAAAAACGTGCAGGAAATATTCCCGGGAGACTTTCGATGCAGATTTATTATAAAGCAGGTTTTACTCCGTTCATTTCACGAAGATAACAAAAATATGGAAATGATAGATACATTTAATTCTTCTTTAAGCACTTATGGAAGAATAATACAGGAGGAAGGATTATTCGGGAATGAAAAAAATCCCGTAAATGTTACCACAAAATATTATTCCAAATACTGCACAATTCCAAAACAGGAATGGTTAAATAACTTTGGTTCCCCGTCATTAAATAAATATTTTGATTTAATAAAAGAAAATCGTTTGGATAAATAAATTACAATAAAACTACTTTAAAACAGAATTTAAAAGTTATGATTTACTCAAATTTTAAGTCTCTTTAATTTTTAATGATTTGATTTTAAAGAAGTTTAAGTATATTTGAAAAATATTAAATTATTCTTGATTTTTAAAAAAGTTAGGATATAATCATATTGAAAAAATAAAAACTTATAAGGAGGAAACATGAAAAAATTAATTTTATTAGGGTTAGCGGCGGCTATAAGCATATCAGCTATGGGAGCAACTAGAAAAAAAACGGCTTCAAAAAACAGACTTTCAGCTAAAACACTGGAATTAAATTTAATCCACATTAACGATCACCATTCACATCTTGAAGAAGAAAAAATGGACTTAGTTCTTAATGGGAAAAAAGTCACTGTCAACGTTGGTGGAATGCCAAGAATGATTCAAAGAATAACAGATTTAAAAAAATCTAGTAAAAATAATCTGGTATTGCATGCAGGAGATGCTCTTTCTGGAACATTGTATTACACTTTGTTTAAAGGAAAAGCTGATGCGGCACTTATGAATGTAGGACATTTTGACTTGTTCACTTTAGGAAATCATGAATTTGATGATGGTAATACTGTCTTAAAAAATTTCCTTGATGAATTAAAGATACCTGTAGTTTCAGCTAATGTTATTCCTGATAAGGGAAGTATTTTGGAGGGAAAATGGACTCCTTACGTAATTAAAAAAATAGATGGACAGGATGTTGCCATTGTGGGATTAGATGTAGTAGGAAAAACCATTGAATCTTCAAGTCCTGGAAAAGATATAAAATTTCACGATGAAGTTGAAACAGCCAAAAAAATGGTAGCAGAACTTCAGGCAAAAGGAATCAACAAGATAATTTTCCTATCACATGCAGGATATGAAAAAAATCTTGAAATCGCTGAAAAAGTTTCGGGAATAGATGTTATTATTACAGGAGATACTCACTATCTATTGGGAGAAAGCTATAAAGAATATGGATTAAAGCCTGTTGCGGAATATCCTAAAAAAATAATGTCACCGGCAGGGGAGCCTGTATATGTTGCAGAAGCATGGTGTTATTCACATATGGTAGGAAATATGAAAATTAAATTCAACGATAAGGGTGTAGTTACTGAATTAAAGGCGGAACCTACAATAGTTATTGGAGATAACTTGTTTGAAGTTAAAAATGACAAAGGTGAAAAAAGTCAGCTTCAAGGAAAAGAAAAAGAAGATATTATCAAATATGTAAACAGCCGTAAAGATATAAAATTTGTCAAAGAAGATCCTGCTGCCCAAAAAGTGCTCGCAAGATATAAAGCAGAAAAAAATGAGCTGGGTAAAAAGGAAATAGGAAATATAACACAGGAAATCCCTGGTGGATCTGCAAACAGAATACCTAATGATAAAAATCCGGAAGGATCTTTAGCTACAACACTTGTATCTGAAACAGTTCTACACACGCTTAAAAATATGGGAACGGGTAATATTGACATGGTAATATTAAATTCAGGAGGGGTAAGAATATCTTTAACTCCGGGAAAAATTTCCTATGATGATGCTTATACATTACTTCCATTTACTTCAAATACTATTTACATTTTAAAAATGAATGGTGCAGAAATAAAACAAGTCATAGAAGATTCATTGAACTTTGCACTTGACGGAGGATCTTCAGGAGCATTCCCTTATGGAGCAGGAATAAGATTTGAAGCAACTAGGGAAGGAACTTTAGGGACAAGAGTTAAAAAAATTGAAGTGCTAGACGCAAAAACAAATAAATGGGTTCCAATTGATGCCAAAAAAACTTATACTGTAGGAACAAATTCATATATTGCTGCAGGAAAAGATGGATATACAACTTTTGGTAAAATCACCTCAACTCCAGGAAGAGAAGGGACAAATACACATTTAGGTGTTGAAACTTCATTTATAAACTATGTCAAGGAGAAAAAAACAGTTGGAAGGCCTGAATCTTCAAATGTAAAATTTAAATATTAAAAAAATAGAGGCTATCTCAAAAATTTTTTTGAAATAGTCTTTTTATTATAATAGCTCTATTTTATACTAAACCCCATTAGAAATTAGAAGTCACTATACTTCTGCCAATCATAATAACTCTGATTCAGGCTATAAGCATGAAATCCGTTATCATTCAAAAGTTTGGAAGCAAGATTTGCATAGGCACAGTTTCTTCCTCTGCAATAAACGATTATTTCCTTATTTTTTGGTAATTTTTTTAGATTTTCTTCAAGATTTTTCATTGGAATATTTATCGCATTCTCTATATGGCTTGAATTAAATTCATCTGCTGGACGTAAGTCAATTATCAATGTTTCTTTATTTTTTGCCATTTCATAAGCCTGTTCCAGTGTAATTGGACGAATTTTCATACAACTGTCATTAAATTCACTGTGTATTCGCTGAATATCCGAAAGCTGCTGCTCCCCTACCCCAATCAGAAGATACACCAAGTCAATTATCTGCGTATTTGCAATCTCATAAACAACATAATTCCCCTTTTTTTCACAAACAACCAGATTACCATCCTTTAAAACCTGCAAGTGTCTTGAAGTATTAGCAATACTCATTCCTGTTTCATTTGAAATACTTTCCACAGTTTTTGCTCCCTGCACAAGCAAATCCAGTATTTCAATTCTTTTCTCGCTGGACAGGCATTTCCCAATTTTTGACAATCCGGAATACAGGCTATTTTTATAATTTTCACATATTTTATCCATTTAATTCAGCTCCTTTTTACTTTCCGTATTTACACCAAATTTCTTTAAAATTAGATTCGAAAGTTACGATTATTTTAAGCCCCACGTTCATTTAATCTTAACCAATTTAATATTGAAGCAGTTTGAGCACATTTTTAAAATTTTGTAATAAAAATATTGACAATTTATTTTAAATATGATACTATTCAATTGATTAATTGAATAGTTGATTTTATAAAAATAGTATAACATAATTTTTTTAAAAAATAAACTGTAAATTACAAACTTAGTAAAAATAATTAAAGAAAGAGGTTGATGTAAAATGGCATTAAGTTTAAACAAAGATAATTTTGAAAAAAGTATTGCAAATGGAGTGGCTTTAGTAGATTTCTGGGCAGAATGGTGCGGCCCTTGTAAAATGCAGCTTCCTATTATTGAAGAATTTTCAGGGGAAATGGAAGGAAAAGCTACAGTTGGAAAAGTAAACGTGGATGAACAATTGGAACTGGCACAATCTTTTGGAATCCAAAGCATACCTACATTAATTTTATTCAAGGATGGAAAACCTGTTAAAAAATTAGTTGGATTACACTCAAAAGAAGCACTTTATGAAGAAGTAAACCAAGTATTATAAAAGTTAAATAAAATATATTACTTAAAGAAATATTTATAGAAAAAGTCTAGCAGTTGTTTTTCAATTTTGCTAGGCTTTAATATTAAAAAATAAATTTAATTATGATTTTACTCAGTCAATAAATTTTTTTAATTTTAGTGAGATTCAGTCATAATTTATAAAACGAAAAATTGCAAAAAAGGAATGGTGAAAAATATGTATGATTCAGTAATTATAGGATCAGGGCCCGCAGGACTGACAGCCGCAATCTATCTAAGCCGTGCAGGACTAAAAAACATAGTAATAAATGGAATGGAACCTGGAGGACAGCTTACAACTACAACAGAAGTTGAAAACTTTCCAGGATTTCCACAAGGAATTTCAGGCCCACAGCTAGTAGAGGACATAAAGGCTCAATCTAAAAATTTTGGAACTGAATTTCTGCAGGCAGTTGTAAAAGATATTGAAGATGTTGAAAATAATGGCAAAAAAACATTTAAATTACATTTGGATAACGGAAATATCATAGAAACAAAAACAGTAATCTTATCAACAGGAGCAAGTGCAAAATATCTTGGAATTGAAAATGAAAAGGAAAGTATAGGAAAAGGAGTCAGTGCATGTGCCACTTGTGACGGATTTTTCTATCGTGGGAAAGATGTTGTTGTAATCGGTGGTGGAGATACTGCGATGGAAGAAGCTGTATTTCTAACAAAATTTGTGAACAAAGTTACAATCATTAACAGAAGAGATACATTACGTGCTTCTGCTATTATGCAGCAAAGAGCAAGAGATAATGAAAAAATCGAGTGGAAATTAGACTACACCCCCAAAAAAGTGCTAGCTGATGAAAAAGTTACAGGAATAGAGCTTATAAACAACAAGACAGGTGAAACTGAGACTTTATCAACAGATGGAATTTTTGTAGCAATCGGAAGAACTCCAAATACAAAATTTCTTGAAGGAAAAATCGAAATTGACGACAGAGGCTACATTGTAACAAAAGGAAAATCCTCAAAAACAAGCACTAACGGAATTTTCGCAGCGGGTGATGTTCAGGACAACAGATACCAGCAGGCAATAATTGCAGCAGGAAGTGGTGCCATTGCAGGACTTGATGTAGAAGAATATTTAAGGGAAAATAACTTATAATTCTAAAATTTTAAAAAGTAAAATATTAAATATGTACCAACAAACTGGATAATAACAATTGGAAAGTTTTGAGGTACATTTTTTATTTGATGATTTACCTTGCTAAGAATATATTTTAAAACTATTAAAATAATTATTTTTTAATTTAGTTATTTAACTGTTTTAAATGAAATTTATTAACCCAAAAATCTAATACTAAATTCCATTAAAAAATAGAAACTATGTTAAGGACAAGAAGTTGTAATTCTTTGCTAATTAAACATTTGCTGTTTAAATGGGGAATAGTATTAGATTGTATTTGAAAATGTGGAAAAGTTGAGTTGAAAAATTTACAAAATATATGATTAAAGGAAAATAAATAAATTTTTTTTATCAAAAATAATGGGGTAAGAAATGAAAAAATTTTACAAGATTGGCTTTTTATGGAATTATATATATTTTTTATGAAACTTGAAAAACACAAAATATTGTGTTATCATTATGTTATCAAAACTATATATAGTGTTTTTTTGTTAAAATGATGATTGGGTTATTGATAATTAGAAGGGGACTGGGAATTGATGGTTTGTGAATTTTTAAGGATGAGAGAACAAGTGTAGAAAATGAGGGAGGAATAGAAATGCAACCACAATTGACAGAAAATTTAAAAAATATAATAGCAGGGATAGTGAATGTTGAGAGCAATGATACATGCAATGAGAATGCCAATATGTCTTCAATGACACCAGCAGGACAGATGATGAAGTTTGCAAGTGAAGTGTCAAAGATTTACGCTTTGGAAAATTTGGTGTCGCCAAGATTTAAGGAAGCTCATGAAAAGGGGCTTATTCATATTCACGACTTGGATTTTTATTCCAGCAAGACTACGACTTGTTTGCAGTATGACTTGGCGGATATGTTTGAAAAGGGATTTTATACAAAGCATGGATATATTCGTGAAGCACAGAGCATTTCCACTTATGCGACGCTTGCTACCATTATTTTTCAGACAAACCAGAATGAACAGCACGGCGGACAGGCAATACCCGCATTTGATTTCTATATGGCAAAAGGTGTGTTAAAATCGTTTAGACGGCACCTGAGAAGAAGAATTTTGAGCTTTGTTGAAATTAGAAATGGAGTGGAAATTACGCAGGAATATGAAAAAAATGCAAAAGAATTTCTGTTAAAAAATATTTCATCAATTAAGTGTAATGAAAATGAGATAAAACTGCTTGGAGAACATTTTAAAATAAATAAAAATGACTTAATAAAATTATTGGTAGAAGCATATGATGATACTAAAAATGAAACTTATCAGGCAATGGAAGGATTTTTACACAATTTGAACACAATGCACTCACGTGGAGGAAATCAAGTTGTATTTTCTTCGATAAATTATGGAACGGATACTTCTGAGGAAGGACGGATGGTTATTCGTGAGTTGTTGAAGGCAACTTCCAGCGGGCTTGGAAAAAATGAAACTCCAATTTTCCCAATACAGATTTTTAAAGTGAAGGAAGGGCTTAATTACACTGAAAATGACTATAATTTGGCTCAAAGCGATTTTGATGCGGCTTTGGAAAGTGCAAGAAATCAAAAAATTTCCTATGAGAATGATTTTGAAAATAAAAAAATAAATTTTGAAGCACCAAATTTTGATTTATTACTGTTGTCTTGTGAAACTTCGAGCAGAAGACTGTTTCCGAACTTTGTATTTTTGGATTCAGAATTTAATAAGCATGAAAAATGGAGAATGGATGATCCTGAAAGATATAAATATGAAATTGCTACAATGGGCTGCCGAACACGTGTCTTTGAAAATATAAACGGAGAAAAAAGCAGTCTTGGACGTGGGAATTTGTCGTTTACGAGCATAAATTTTCCTAGAATTGCAATTTTAACAAGAAAAAATGTGGAAAATGAGATTGCAGAAATGGAAAAGGCTGGCAAATTTGCAAATGAGGAAGAAAAAAATAATAAAAAAATTGAATTATTGACAGAGGAATTTCAGGAAAAAGTGCTGGAACTGACTTATCTTGCAGGAGAACAGCTTTACGAGCGTTACAATTTCCAGAAAACAGCTCTGGCAAAGCAATTTCCATTTATGAGAAGCAATAACTTGTGGAAGGGGCTTGGTGTAAAGGATGGAAATGAGGAAGTGGGGGAAGCGATAAATACAGGTTCACTTTCGATAGGATTTGTAGGTGGAGCAAATGCGATGTATGCCTTGTTTGACGCAGAACATGGAACAAGTGAAGTTGCTTATAAAACACTTTATGATACGATTGAAAAAATGGGATTTGTTGCAGATGAGTTCAGGGACAAATATCATTTGAACTATTCGATTCTGGCAACTCCTGCTGAAAGTCTGGCTGGAAGATTCCTACGTATTGATAAAGATGAGTTTGGAGTAATTAAAAACGTGACAGACAGGGATTATTATGTAAACTCGTTCCATATTGACGTAAAAAAGGAAATCAGTCTTTTTGATAAAATAAGAAAAGAGGCACCATTTCATAAATTAACAAGAGGTGGACATATCACTTATGTGGAACTGGATGGGGAGGCACGTAAAAATATGGGTGTTATGCTAAAAATTGTAAAAGTGATGAAAGATACTGGAATAGGCTATGGTTCAATAAACCATCCTGTTGACAGATGTAGGGATTGCGGAACGGAAGCGATAATTTATGACAAATGCCCAATTTGTGGAAGCCATAATATTTCCAGAATCAGAAGAATAACAGGTTATCTAACTGGAGATCTGGACAGCTGGAACAGTGCAAAACAGGCTGAAGAGCATGACAGAGTAAAACACGGGGTAAAATAATTTTGAGATTTGTGAGAAAGAGGTAAATTAAAGTGAATAAAGTCAAAGTCAAAACATCAGAAAAAAATTTGAAAAATGATTTTACATTAAGGCTTTTAATGACTTATAAGGAAACAATCGTTGATGGTGTTGGACTTAGATATTCGCTTTATTTTGCCGGCTGCTCTCATGCTTGTCCTGGTTGCCATAATGAGTATTCATGGAATCCGAAGCACGGAAATGTACTGACTTATGAAAAATTGGAAGAAATTGCCAAGGAAATAAATGAAAATACATTACTTGACGGAATCACAATAAGTGGAGGTGATCCACTTTTTAATCCAGTGGATATGTTAAAAGTGCTGAAGTTTTTGAAAAAAAAGACAAAAAAGAATATTTGGCTTTATACAGGTTACACACTTGAACAGGTACGTGAAGATGAACTTAGAAGAAAGTGCCTTGAGTATGTGGATGTTTTGGTGGATGGGCGGTTTGTGAAGGAGCTGTATGATCCAAACTTGAAGTTCAGGGGGAGTAGCAATCAGAGAATTATTAAAAAAGAGGATTTTTTTATTTGATTTTGTTAGGGAGCTTTTATTATGAAAGTTCTTTTTTCTTTTTTACCTACTTAAACTTTTTCAAAATTTATTTAATAGTTGTAAAAATAGAGAAAAGATGATAAAATAGTAAAAATATCAATGTTTAGAAATTTTTATAATTCAGAAGATAAAATTTAAAATCAAAATGGAGGAATAGAATGACAGAATTAGAAAAATCAAAGGAGATTATTCAATATATTGCCGATGCCAAGAAAACGACACCTGTGGAACTTTACACAGATGAAGAAATAAAAAATACCTATTCTTGTAAAGTTATTGGAAAAGAAGGGTTAAAAGTTGTATTCGGCGACTGGGAAGAAATTGAAAAAATTATTAATGAGAATAATCTGTCAAATTATTATTTAAAAAATGACAGAAGAAATTCTGGTGTGCCTATGCTTGATATTAAAAATATTAATGCCAGAATTGAGCCAGGAGTATTTATACGTGATAAAGTTAGCATTGGGGACAGAGCCGTTATTATGATGGGATCAGTTATAAATATTGGTGCTGAAATTGGTGAAGGAACAATGATTGATATGAATGTTGTGCTTGGCGGACGTGCAAAAGTTGGTAAAAATTGCCACATCGGAGCAGGAGCGGTGCTTGCAGGAGTTATTGAGCCGCCTTCAGCAGATCCGGTGGTTATTGAAGATGACGTTGTTGTTGGAGCAAATGCAGTTGTACTGGAAGGTGTGAGAGTAGGAAAAGGTTCAGTTGTTGCGGCTGGGGCTGTTGTTACGGAAAATGTGCCGGAAGGTGTTGTTGTGGCTGGAACACCTGCCAGAATTATAAAAGGTGTGGATGCAAAGACAGCTTCAAAGACAGAATTAGTTGACGCATTGAGAAATATTTAGCATTTTTTTAGAAAAGTGCAAATAAAAAAGACTTTATTAAATTTTTTTACACGACTTTATAAGCAAAATCAAATTTGATGATGGTACAATAATTCAGAAATAATAAATATTACAATATAACTTTAAAATTGAATTTAGAATTAAAAATATTCAGCTTTAGAGATAATTTACTATTGTTTTAGATGTAGTTTATATAAAAATAATTTAGGAGGAAAAATGAAGAAATTATTACTAATAGGAGCAATCTTAGTAACAGGAGCAATTTCATTCGCTGATGCAAAATCAGATTACGAAAGTGCGGTAAAATTAGCAGGGCAAAAAAAAATTACAGAAGCTGTAAAAGTGTTGGAAGGTGTTGCAAAAAGTAATGATGCCGGATATGCACAAAAAGCAAACTTGGAATTGGGAGCATATTATTTGCAAAATAATAATATAACAAAAGCAAAACCTTATTTACAGGCAGCATGGGGAAATGGACAATCTACAAGTCCTGAGGCTGTGGAAGCAGCTAGATTACTATATTTAGTAGGAATCCAGCAAAAAAACAAGACAGAGGCTGAAAAATACATCCTTTGGACAGATCAAAAATCAGGTGGAACAAATGCAGACATCGTATCAAGTCTAATTATTTTCTACTTTGATAACAACGAACAATCAAAAGGAACTGCAAGATATAATAAAGCAGTGCAATCTGCAAATAAAGATTTCGTAGCGGAAGTAAATTACAACATCGGGCAATATTATTTAACAAAAAATAACACAGCTCAAGCTAAATCATATTTACAAAAAGCATACACTGGAGCAACTGATCGTGTAAACGGAGCAGGAATTTTACTAGCTGAAATCGCTGTAAATGAAAAAAATCCAGCTCAAGCTGAAAAATATCTACTGGATATGAACACAGCAGCAAAAGGTAAGAATGGACAAATCTTAGGAATGTTAGGGACTTACTACCTGCAACAAAATAATCCTGCAAAAGCAGAAGAATATTTGGCAAAAACAGTAGCTGTAGAACCTAAAAATGCAAGTGCAAAAATCTTATTATTAGGAATTTATGAAGTACAAAACAACACTGCAAAGGCAAACTCAATTTACAACCAATTAAAATCAGCTACACCAAAAGTTACTAACAAACAAATTGGAACTTACTTTGGAAGCGTAGGGGCATCAGCATTATCTGAAAAATATTTACAAAAAGCAATAACTGAAGATAAAGATAACAGTGCAAAAGTTATTTTAGGACAGGTTTATGCAGGGCAAGGTAAAAAAGCTGAAGCAGTTAAAATTTTACAAGAAGCTGTAAATAACAAAGTAAACGGAGCAGCAGAAGTCTTGAAACAAGTTCAAGCAATGAAATAAATAAAATAAAAAATTGTAAACTACAAAATTATCTGATATAATTAGGCAAGGAATCTTAACTTTTAATGTTGAGGTAAATTGCCTATTTTTTTGAAATTTTTACTAAAAAATTTTAAATCTATAAAAAAGGAAGTGAGGACAATAAATAAAAAAATAGTATTGTTAGGTTTAATAATAAGTAGTTTGGCATTAAATGCGACAAATTATAGAACAGTAAGAGAAGCTGTAAAAACGAACGCTGCTACAAAATCAACAAATAATCAAAACACAAAAAATAACACGGCAAATGAAGTTATCATTCCAAAAGGTTTGAAGCCGGGAGATACAATCGGTTTGATTGCACCTGCAAATTATACTAATGAAAATAGCAATGCGGAAGTTGAGTATTTAACGAGTCGTGGTTTTAATGTTGTATATGGGCAGTCGTTTTATTCGAGATGGTATGGATTTGGAGGGACTGACAGTGTCAGGGCAAAAGATATAAATGATATGTTTGCAAATCCAAATATCAATGCAATTTTCGCTGTGCGTGGTGGATATGGTGGAATCAGAATTGTAGATAAATTAAATTATGATATAATCAAAAAAAATCCAAAAATTATTTCAGGATTTAGTGATAATACGACATTATTATTGGCAATCAATGAAAAAACAGGGCTTGTAACATTTCACGGGCCTATGGCAGATAATTTGAAAAATATTCCTCCAGTTACGGAAAATGCTTTTAATAAAGCCTTTACAAGTAATGAATCCTATAATCTGTTAGGATTTGATGATACATATACAATTATGAAAAGTGGGCGTGGGAGCGGGAAAATTACTGGTGGAAATTTATCATTGGTAGTTGCGACACTTGGAACGGATCACGAGATTAACACAGATGGAAAAATATTATTTCTTGAAGAAACAAACGAAGCAAGTTATCGTGTGGACAGAATGTTAAAGCAATTAAAGCTGGCTGGAAAATTTGATAAATTACAGGGAATCATACTGGGGGATTTTAAGAATCCAAAACAGTCAGATCCGACAGATATGACGATTGATGAAGTTTTTTATGATAATTTTGGAAAATTAAATGTTCCGATTGTAAAAAATTTCAAATCTGGGCACGTGCGTCCATTTATTGCTATACCAATTGGAGCAAAGGCAGTAATGGATACTTACAAGCGTGAGATTATGATAGAAAAGGCTACAAAATAGAACAAATAAAAATACACTATCTAATAAAGCAAAATTTATTTTTTAGTGTATTTTTTATTATTATTTTTTTGATTTAGATTATTTTAAGATTCCAATTAAATCTGTCAACAGGAATGGAATAAATACTTCACCATCAGCAAAATTTGAAGCCTCACCTTTATTGTAGAATAATACTAAAGAGTCATTTTGTAGATAGAAGTTCTGATTTTTTGCAATTGCATCAAAGTTATCTATTTGCGGCAATCCGAATTGTTTGAATCTGTTATTAATAACTCCTTTTAACTCTTCATTAAATCCGTTTGTGAACAAATCTTTAAGCTGTAATGGTCTTCCATTTTTTAAGTTATATGAAATTGCATTATAAAGTTTTGTTTTTTGCCCTGTATCAGTGTCTATAAGATTAATTGTGAATAAGACACTTAAATATGTGCTGTTGCTGGCTGTAACTTCATAAGTACCAGTATAACTAATGTGTTTTGTAGATTTATAGCCTGAAATAAACTTGTTCATAGTTGCGTTCATATTTTTAATGACATCTGAATTTCCACCTAAAAATGTTGGATAGGAAATTCTTGATTTTCCTAAAACTTTTGTTCTTTGGGCAGTTTTCACAATACTTTTAGATGTTGGGGAAAATCCTTGGAATGTAAAAGTTGTGTCAATTTTTTCTTTTGCAAATGACAGATTAAATAAAACCAATGTCATAAAGAGCAATGTTAATTTTCTCATTTTTATAATCACCTCAGAAATTTTGTTTTTTATTTTTTCACTAAAAAATTGAATTTTATTTCTAATCTCAATTTTGAAGTTATTTTAATATATTATATACTATATTTGATAAATAAGCAAACTTTTTTCACCATATATTTTGATTTTTCTGACGCAGGGGTATCAGACACCATGCCCTTAAAATTATAGAGGAAACATTTATTAATAGCAATTTGTTTTATAAAAATAAAAAATAATAGAAAGAAAAGTTAAAAAAGAATTGCAAAATTGTACTAGAAAATATATAATTATATATATGTAATTGAAATTTTATAATGAAGCAAAAAATGAAAAAATTATAAGATTTCTTAATTTGGAGGGAAAAATGACAAAAAATATGAAAACAATGGATGGTAACCAGGCTGCTGCTCATATAGCATATGCGTTTACAGAGGTTGCGGGAATTTATCCGATTACTCCGTCGTCAACTATGTCAGAGCTTGTAGATCAATGGGCATCATACGGAAAGGAAAATTTATTTGGAATGCCGGTAAAGGTTGTGGAAATGCAATCAGAAGCTGGAGCTGCAGGGATTGTACACGGATCGCTTCAGACAGGGGCTTTGACTACGACGTTTACTGCTTCTCAAGGATTGTTATTAAAAATACCTAATATGTATAAAATATCTGGGGAATTGCTGCCAGGGGTAATGCATGTTGCGGCAAGGGCAATTTCTACACAGGCGTTATCAATATTTGGAGATCATCAGGATATTTATGCGGCTAGAATGACAGGATGGGCTATGCTTTCGACAAGTTCGGTTCAGGAAGTTATGGATCTGGCTGGAATTGCACATTTGGCGGCAATTAAGTCGAGAGTACCTATTATGCACTTTTTTGATGGATTTAGGACTTCGCATGAGATAAATAAGATAGAAGTTATGGATTATGAATTTTTGGAGAGTCTGCTTGATAAAAAAGCTGTGCAGGAATTTAGAGAAAGAGCCTTAAATCCAGAAAATCCTGTAACAAGAGGAACAGCTCAAAATGATGATATTTATTTTCAGGCAAGAGAAGCCCAAAATAAATTTTATGAAGCTGTACCTGATATTGTAAATGACTATATGAAAAAGATTAGTGAAAAGACTGGACGGAATTATGCACCTTTTGTTTATTATGGCTCAGAGACTGCTGAAAGAGTTATTATTGCAATGGGTTCTGTAAATGAAACAATCAAGGAGGTTGTGGATTATCTTAATAAAAATGGCGAAAATGTGGGAGCATTGAATGTTCATTTATATCGTCCATTTTCTAGCAAGTATTTTTTTGATGCAATGCCGAAAAGCGTTAAAAAGATTGCTGTGCTTGACAGGACAAAGGAGCCTGGAGCATTGGGAGAGCCATTATATATGGATGTAAAGGCACTTTACTATGGAAGGGAAAATGCACCTGAAATTGTTGGTGGAAGATATGGATTGTCATCAAAGGATACATCTCCTGAACAAATTGTGGCAGTATTTAAAAATCTTGCACAAAAGGAACCTAAAAACAACTTTACAATCGGAATTATTGATGATGTTACATTTACATCTCTGGCACTGGAAGATGAAGTGTTTACTGGAAATGAGGATGTGAAAGGTTGCCTGTTTTTTGGACTTGGTTCGGATGGGACAGTTGGGGCAAATAAAAATTCGATAAAAATTATTGGAGATAAGACAGACTTGTATGCACAAGGTTATTTCGCATACGATTCTAAAAAATCAGGGGGAGTAACACGTTCGCATTTGAGATTTAGCAAAAAGCCGATACGTTCGACTTATCTGGTAAAAAAACCTAATTTTGTTGCCTGTTCAGTGCCTGCGTATCTGGGAAAGTACGATATGATTTCAGGCTTGCGGGAAGGTGGAATATTTTTACTGAATACAATATGGGATAAGGAAAAATTAATAAAATATGTTCCGAATGAGATAAAAAGGGAACTGGCACGTAAAAAAGCTAAATTTTATCTTATAAATGCAACAGAAATCGCAAAGGAAATTGGGCTTGGAAATAGAACAAACACTATTATGCAGTCTGCCTTTTTCTATTTGTCTGAGGTAATTCCTCATGATGAGGCAAAGGAATATATGAAAGAATATGCTGAAAAAAGTTATGGAAGAAAAGGACAGGATATTGTGCAGAAAAACTGGGATGCGATTGACAGGGGAATTGAAGGGCTGGACGAAGTTGAAGTATTACCAGAATGGGCAGATCTTGAAGTTGATGAAAAAATCATTGACGATGCAAAGCCTGAATTTGTAAAAAAGGTTGCTGATCCGATTAACCATATGAAAGGTGAAGAATTGCCAGTTTCAACATTTTTAGGACGTGAAGACGGAACATTTGAACATGGAACTACACATTATGAAAAAAGGGGGATTGCTGATGAAGTGCCAGAATGGCAGCCCGATATGTGTATTCAGTGTAACCAATGTGCTTATGTGTGCCCACACGCTGTAATTCGTCCTTTCTTGATTGACGAGGAAGAAATGGCAAAAGCTCCAGAAGGAATGCCGACAATAAAGGCATTGGGACGTGGAATGAACGACTTGAACTATAAAATTCAAGTATCACCACTGGACTGTACAGGATGTAGTGCCTGTGTAGATGTATGTCCTGCTCCTCGTGGAAAAGCCATCATTATGAAACCAATTCAATCTCAAATTGAAAGAAACGAAATTGAATACACAGATTACTTATTTAACAATGTTTCATACAAAGATAAAATTTTAGGGAAAAATACTGTAAAAGGCTCACAATTTGCAAAACCACTGTTTGAATTTTCGGGAGCGTGTGCAGGCTGTGGAGAAACACCTTATATTAAATTGGTAACACAGTTATTCGGAGAACGTATGATTGTGGCAAATGCGACAGGATGTTCTTCAATTTATGGAGCGTCTGCACCGTCAACACCTTATACAACTGCTGAAAGCGGCTGCGGGCCTGCATGGGCTTCTTCATTGTTTGAAGACAATGCTGAATATGGATACGGGATGTTTCAGGCTGTAAACACAATTCGGCACAGAATTTTAAAAAGAATGGATGAAATAAAGGCTGATGTTTCAACGGAACTTTCTGATTTGTTCATTTTATTTGCAGAAAACTTTGATGATGGGGACAAAACAACAGAAATACGTGATGAACTGGTAGCTTTAATGGAAAAGGAAAATTCTGGGAATACAAACGAAAAAGTAAAAAGTAATATAGCTGAAATATTGGAATTGAAACAGTATCTAATCAAAAAATCTATCTGGATGTTTGGTGGAGATGGTTGGGCTTACGACATTGGATTTGGCGGGCTTGATCACGTGCTGGCTTCTGGAGATGATGTTAATATTCTTGTACTTGATACTGAAGTTTACTCAAATACAGGAGGACAGGCTTCAAAATCTTCAAGAGCAGGAGCAGTTGCAAAATTTGCAGCATCAGGAAAACCAGCAAAGAAAAAAGACTTAGCCGCAATACTGATGACTTACGGAAATATCTATGTTGCCAAAGTGTCAATGGGTGCAAATCAGAACCAGACACTAAAAGCAATAAGAGAAGCCGAGGCTTATCCAGGGCCATCAATAATAATTGCTTATTCACCTTGTATAGAGCATGGAATAAAAGCTGGCATGGGTAAATTCCAGACGGAAGAAAAATTGGCAACAGAAGTAGGATATTGGCCAATTTTCAGATACGATCCAAGACTCGCTGAAAAAGGGAAAAATCCGCTGCAGTTAGATACACGAAATCCCGCTTGGGACAAGTACGAAGATTTCCTGCTGGGAGAACGAAGATATGCAACCCTAGCCGCAGAGTTCCCTGAAAAAGCAAAAGAATTACTGGAAGCAAACCTAAAGAATGCCAAAGACAACTGGAATTACTACAAACGAATGGCAGCAATGGATTATTCAGTAGAAGAATAAAATTATAATTTACAATTAAAATAAAATTTAATTTTTATAAAAAGAAATTCCCCTTTATTTTAGGGGTTTTTCTTATTTTTTGGAAAAAATTGAAATAACTAGCATTTATTTTGGTAAAAAAATGTGGTAAAATTATTAAGTATAAAAAATAAAAAGGGGAAAATATAAAAGAGGAGAAAACTATGAGAAATACTAAATGGGCAACAAAAACTATTCCTAATCCACGACAGGAGAGGGAATACATTGAAAAGGACAACAATCAAAAAAGTGATGAAAAAACAAAAAAATTGAAAAAAACTAAGACTAAAAAACAGAACTTTGAAAATACAAATTTGAGTTCGGTAATTGATAATGATATTTTGAAAATACTTTATTCAAGGGGGATAACGACAGAAAAGGAAGTAAGGGAGTTCTTAAATCCGAAACTTGAAAATATTCAGAATCCTTATGGATTGCAGGATATGGAAAAGACAATTTTGGAAATTGAAAAGGCAATAAAGGAACAGAAAAATATTTGGATATACGGGGATTATGATGTGGATGGGATTACTTCGACATCTATTTTGTATATGGCGTTAAAGGAGCTTGGGGCGGAAAATGTGAATTATTATATTCCGATTCGGGATGAAGGGTATGGGCTGAATAATGAGGCATTGAAGAAAATAAAGGAATCTGGGGCGGACTTGGTAATTACTGTGGATTGTGGAATCACGGCGTTTCCTGAAGTGGAGTTTGCAAATTCTATAAACTTGCCGATAATTATTACGGATCATCACAATTTACATGGGGATAAAGTTCCAGACGCTATTACGGTTGTGAATCCAAAACGTCCTGAAAATGAATTTTCCTTTGAATTTCTAGCGGGAGTTGGGACTATTTTTATGGTAATTCTTTGTTTTTATGAAAGAATTGGGAAAAAGGCAAAAGCATATAAATATCTAGATTTAGTAGCAATTGGTACAGTTGCCGATATTGTGCCGCTGGTGGAAGAAAACAGGATTTTGACAAAATTTGGGCTGGAGCAGCTTAGCCGTTCTAAAAATAAGGGGCTTAGATTTTTACTGTATAAATTATTTAGTATGCAAAATTCAGATTTTAATGAGAAAACTGAGTATAATTCGTATGATGTGGGTTTTATCATAGCACCTGTCTTTAATGCGGCTGGAAGGCTTAAAGATGCAAAAATGGTGGTAAAATTGCTAATTTCGGATAATGACAGGGAAATTGAGATAATCGTAAAGGAATTGATTAATAAAAATTTTGAGCGTAAAGAGTTACAGAATGAAATCGTGGAAAAAGTAGAAAAACACATTGAAGAAAGTGATTTGAAGGAAGATTATGTGATAGTAGACTATTCGCCTGAATATCATCACGGTGTAATTGGTATAGCGGCTTCCAAAATTGTGGATAAATATTACAAGCCTGCGATTATCATTGAAGTGAAGGAAGATGAAGGAATAGCGGTTGGATCGTGCCGAAGCATTGGGAACTTTAATATTTTGGAAGCATTGCAGTCAATGCCTGAACTTTTTGTAAAGTTTGGGGGACATTCTGGAGCGGCTGGATTTACGATTGGAATAAAAAATTTGGAATTATTTAAGAAAAAAATAAATAAATTTGCAAAAACAAAATTAAGGGAAGAGGATTTTGTAAAAATAATAGAAATTGACAAGCAAATCCCAATTCAAAAGGTTTCCTACGAATTTTTCCAAATAATAGAACTGTTAAAGCCATTTGGTTTTGGAAATCCAATGCCGACTTTTAGGACAAATAACGTACTTTTTGAAAATATAAAGTTCATTGGAGAAAATAAAAATCATATAATGTTTGACATAAAGCAAAAAGGATTTTTTAATAAAAATGCTGTCTGGTTTAATTCTGGCGAATATTTTAAAGAGCTGAACGAGAATTTGTTTTACGATATTGTTTATAAATTAAAGACAGAAATGTTTCAAGACAGATATTACACAAAAGTGTATGTTGAGGATGTGAAAGTATCGCAGTTGAAGGATGACACTTTGTCTTATTATCATTCGCTTTTTAACACATCTTTTCCGATGAAGTCAGTATTTTACACAAATATTGAGCTGGAAATGGAAAAGAAAATTACAATGAAAATGGAATTTGATCAGGTTTCACTTTTTCAAGGAAGAAAGTTCGTTGGACGGCTTGATTACAGTGTTTCCAACTTGTTAATTCTGTTAAGTCGTTATTATAACTGGAATTTTAGTGTAAAAATTGAGGATGTGAAGCAGGTTTCAAACCATAATATCGTAAATATATTGATAAAAAGGGATTATAATTTCAAGTGTTATGATCACACGCAAATTGGCGTTTTTAAGAAAATAAAAGAATTTCTTATTGGAAAAATGGAGTATAATTCACAGACTAAAGGATTGCTGGCACAGTTTTTTAAGCAAAATAAAAACTTGATTATAAAAAATATTTTTGACGAAAATGAAAAATATAAATACAAAATGTCAAATTTTGAAAACTTTTTACTGACAGTTGGAATTTATTATAAAAAAATGACTGATAAAAAAAGTCAAATTGTAATAAGTTCAGATAAAAAGCCAATTTTTAACAATTTTATAAAATCATATTTTGATATAAATGAAGAATATTCTGAAAATGACTATCCGTTTACATTGTTTTATAATTACAAAGATATAGAAGAGCTGAAAAATATTATAAAAACTGATTTTTCAATGCAAAATGAAATCAATTATGAAATTGAGGAAAATAGCCAAAATCTTGAAGTTAATGAAGAGCCAAAACAGCTGGAATACAAGAAAGTTGAAAAAATAGAGTTTAAAAATAATGAGAATGTGGAAAACTCAGAAAATATTGTGGAAAATCAGCAGGAAAAACTTGAAAATTCAAGTCAAATTGAAAAGCAGGAAGTAGAAAAAAGATTTTGCATAATTGTAAATTCTGATGATTTTATGATAAAAACGGATAATTTAGGCAAAAATAATATTGAGGAAATAAATTCTCAAATTGAAGTACCGCAAAATATAACATTTTTGGAAAATTCTACGAAAAAGGAAAGAAAAAATGCAAAAAATATTTTTGTGGGATATTTGCCAATTGAGGAAAAAATTAAGTTGAAAAAGTTGCTTTTGAATGGGGAAAAGATTTACTCTGATTATTCGGTTAATGAGATTTTGTAAAAATAAAGATGACATAAATATTTAAGTAGCAGGAAATCTTGATTTCTTATCAAAAATCGGATAAAAAAAGTATTGTAAGATAAGACATATATGACAAGAATATACAAAAAAGAAAAGATAAAATCAAGAAACATAATATGAATAAGATTTTATAAACTTTTTCAAACAATATATTTTAAAAAAATAGGAGAATGTATGAAAAAATTAAAAAAGGCTATTTTGGTTTACAATCCAAAATCTGGTAATGCCAATACAATTTTAAATAATTTTGACTTAATTACGACAAAATTGCTGGAAAAAGAGATTACTTTGACACTTTACAGCATAAATGAAGATTATGACTTATTTACGAAAATTTTACAAAATGAAAAATATGACATTTTGATTTTATCAGGCGGAGATGGAACGTTAAGCCGTTGTTTAAGCGAACTTTATTGTAAAAATATCGAATTTCCAGAAGTTGCAATATTTCCGACAGGAACATCAAACGACTTTGCAAAAGCATTGAAAATAGAAGAAAATATCGAAAACTGGATAGAGAAAATTACTAAAAAAACTGCTAAAAACATTGATTTTGGAATAATCAATGGAAAAACTGTGTTCTTGTCTTCGTATGCTGGCGGATTATTTACCAAAATTTCCTACAATACAGACAAGACACTGAAAAAGACATTTGGGAAAGTTGCCTATTACATAAATGGACTTGGAGAACTTACAAATATAAAGACTTTTGACTTGGATATTGTGCTGGATGGAAATGAGAAAGTGAAGGAAAAGGCTATTTTGTATGCAATTCTGAATGGAAAAAGTGTCGGTGGATTTGAAAATGTAATTGATGAAGCCAGTATGAATGATGGATTTATGGATATTCTAATTGTAAAAAACATTGACAACCCGCTGGATATTCCAAAAATCCTAATCGACTTAATGAACAGCAACCTAACAAACAACGATTACATCCGAACTTTACAAGCCAAAAAATGCAAAATAAAAAAAGTTACAGAAGAAATTGACGTAAGCATTGATGGAGAAGAAGGGGAAAATGTGGATGTAACAATTGAATTTATTAGTGGAAAATTAAAAGTTTTTTGTTAAAAAAATTTGCAATATAAGTGAACTTTACTAAAAAAAATAAAACAATCAATTGAAATTTGGGAATTATAAAGGTATAATATAATAAATGAAAAATTGTATAGGAGTTGGTTTTTGTGAAGAAATTGATTTTGATTGTAATACTTGGAATGATAGTAGTGAGTTGTGAACTTTTTGATAAAAAAAGATGGGAAAGAATAAATCGAGAAGTGCTGAAAGAGGTGTGAGATGTTATAGAGAGAATGGGTATTATCAATGTTGGGATAGATATGGAAATCGAACTTACTAATGTGTGATTTTGGGGATTTTGCTTTCTTTTTGTTTTTTGAAAATTTGAGGATTGAATTTTTAACAAAAAAATGATATAATAATCTTGAATGAAAAAACCTGTTCAGGTTAGTGTAAAATTAAAAATGTGAAAAAAAGGCTTTATTCTTTGTTGAATAGGGCTTTTTTTTGTGATATAATTGTCTGTCAAGGAACGCAACCTTGATTACACTTTCTTGAACAGGGGGTGGTAATAATGGCAAATTGGGATTTGACTGTTTTGGCAGTTATAATCACATTGTTTTTGATTTTTAGCAGTCAAAAATAGCAGTTGAATTCTTGTCTTATTGTCCTCACCTTTTGCCTGCCAGTTGAATTTAGCTGGCAGGTTTTTTATAATTTTAAAATTATGTTGCTAATGAAATAAAATAGATTGATATTAGAAAATTTTGTTACAAGGTTAAAAATTAAAATGTGAAATGTCAGGTTATAATAAAAAAAGATAGTTTAAAATTTCAGTAAACTTTCTCTAAAAAAATTTTGAATTTCTGGGAAAATGTGGTATAAATATAATATATAAAAATTTATAAAGTATGGAGGAAGAATTATGAATGGATATTTGAGTCTTGTCTTGCATGCACATTTACCATATGTGAGACACCCAGAATATAAAGAATTTTTAGAAGAAGATTGGTTATATGAAGCGATTACAGAAACGTATGTTCCTCTACTAGAAATGTTTGAAAATCTGACAAGGGATAACATTCCTTGGAATATGACAATCACAATGTCTGGGACACTTGTGAATATGATGAATGACAGTTTATTACGTGAAAGATATATTCATCATATAGATAAATTGATTGAATTTTGTGAGAAAGAAGTGGAAAGACTTAGTCCATATCCTGATATGTTAAATGTTGCAAAACATAACTTATGGTTCAACACAAGAGCAAAACAAGTATTTGAAGAAAAATACAACAGAGATTTAGTGGGGGCATTTAGAAAATTCCAAGATCAGGGGAATTTGGAAATTATTCCAGTTACTGCGACACACGGATTTCTGCCAGTTATGAAAGATTATCCAGAAGCAGTAAATGCTCAAGTCTTTATGGCTAAAAAAGATTACATCAAAAACTTTGGAAGAGAACCAAAAGGAATCTGGCTAGCAGAATGTGCTTATTATCCAGGACAAGATAAATATTTGGAAAAACATGGGATAAGATACTTTTTAGTTGATGCACATGGAATTATGCACAGTGATCCACGTCCAGTTTATGGTATTTATTCGCCAGTCTATACAAAAAACTATGTAGCGGCATTTGCCAGAGATCTGGAATCTTCTGAACAAGTTTGGAGTTCTGAGTCTGGTTATCCGGGAGACGGACTTTATCGTGAGTTTCACAAGGATGCTGGATATGAGCTGGATTATGAGCTTGTAAAACCATATTTACATAGTGATGGAGTACGAAGAAATATCGGAGTAAAATATCACGCAATAACTGACAAAAAAGGAACTTATAAAGCAGTTTACAATCCAGAAGCAGCAGCAGCCAGAGCTAAAGAACACGCTTACAACTTTGTCTTCAACCGTTCAAAACAAATAGAATTTTTGGCTTCAAAAATGAAATACAGAAAACCAATTGTAGTATCGCCATATGATGCTGAATTATACGGACACTGGTGGTATGAAGGGCCAATATTCCTAGAGTGGGTATTCAGAGCAACAGCAGAATCTAATTTTTCTACAATAACACCATACAAATATTTAGAACTATATCCGACAAATCAAATAGTTGACGTAAGCATGTCAAGCTGGGGAGCAAATGGTTATTATGATGTTTGGATAGATGGCTCAAATGACTATGCCTACAGACATTTACATAAAGCCGCACAAAAAATGATAGAACTAGCAAACGGAAGAGAACCATACAATGAATTAGAATACAGAGCATTAAATCAAGCCGCAAGAGAATTATTAATGGCACAGACTTCCTGCTGGGAATTTATAATGTACACGGGAACAATGGTTGGTTATGCTCACAAAAAAATAAGTGATCACGTTCATAGATTATTCAAAATTTACGAAGATTTTAAAAACGGAAGATTAGATGAAGGATGGATAAATGAAATCGAAAGCAGAGATAATATCTTTCCTGAAATTGAATATAGAATGTATAGAAGTGATTGGTTATAATTTAAAATAATAAAAATTAATATAATTTGAGGAGTGTTTTTTATAATTTTTATAAGAACATTCCTTTTTAATATTAATTAAATTGATAAATATTTTTTGTTTGTTGCTTTTAAATGAAAATTATTATAAAATATATTCAAAAGTTTAAATATTTATCTAAATTATTTTATTTAAATTTACTTAGGTTATTTTAGTTAATAATTGTTTTTTATTTATTTTAAATGTTTTTTCTTTTTTTTTAACGTAAAGGGGATCAGTCGCCATCCCCTTTACAATCCTGGCTCGTCTAAGCATTTTTTTGAAATAAAAACTAAACTCGCTTTTTAATAAGAGTTTTTATCAACTCTTTAAATAATAGCAATTTCAATATTTTGAAAAAGCTCAGACAGTAGTTTTCATTCCAAAAAAATCACGACAAATTTTTTAAGTTTTATAATTTACAGCGGTTTTATGAAATTAGAATGTATTTTGAAAAGTACAAAAAATCAAACAAAATTTCGTTAAAGAAAAAACATATAAATACAAATAAGAAAAATAATTGTTAATCAAAATAATTTTGAAATAAAAAAGTAATAAATAGAAAAACAGTATTAGAAAAAATCATTTATTTTAATATTAATAATAGAAAGAGGGAGAAAAAAGAATGGAGAAGATAATAGGGATAAATCCAGTGATTGAAGTGTTGAAATCGGATAAAAATATTGAGAAACTGGAGGTTTATAAGAAAATAAAAAAGGAAACAATTAAGGAAATATTGAATCTGGCATGTAGAAGGAATATAAAGATTTTTTATACAGATAGACGGACTGAAAATTCACAGGGAGTTGTGGCACTTGTTTCAGAATTCGATTATTATGTTGATTTTACTGCATTTTTGGAAAAACTTTTGAAAAAGGAAAAATCTATAGTTGTTGTGCTGGATCAGGTTCAGGATCCGAGAAATTTTGGAGCGATTATAAGAAGTGCGGAGTGTTTTGGAGTGGATGGGATTATTATTCAGGACAGAAACAGCGTGAAAGTTACGGAAACAGTTGTAAAATCATCGACAGGAGCGATCGAGCATGTGGATATTGTAAAAGTTACAAATATTTCTGATACGATTGACAAATTGAAAAAATATGGATATACAGTTTATGGTGCAGAAGCTGATGGACAGAATCATTACTATGAGGAAAATTATCCAGAAAAAGCATGCCTTGTGCTTGGAAGCGAAGGGAATGGAATGCGGAAAAAAGTGAAGGAACATTGTGACAAAATTGTAAAAATACACTTGAAGGGGGAAATAAACTCGCTGAATGTATCTGTGGCTGGGGGAATAATATTGGCGGAGATGTCAAAGTAGAAAAATTTTTTATTAATAAGCGGTTGGAGTAAAAAAATCCAATTTTAGATACTTGAAAATTAAGAAAAAATATGGTATTATTATATGAAATATTGAAAATAATCATAGTTATAAATAGAAAGGAGCATAGATACATGAAAAAAGATTTACATCCATCATACGGATTTGTAGTATTTGAAGATACAAGTAACGGAGAAAAATTCTTAGGAAAATCAACTAAAACTTCTAAAGAAACAACAACTTTTGAAGGGCAGGAATACCCAGTAATAAAAGTTGCAACAAGTTCAACTTCTCACCCATTCTATACTGGAAAATCTAAATTTGTTGATGAAACTGGAAGAGTTGATAAATTTAAGAAAAAATACAACTTATAATTTTAAAGATATTGGAAACAGGGATGAGTTATTATTATTCTCTGTTTTTTATTTTATATTATTATTTTTTAATAAATTTTAATAGTTGACAATGTATTTAATATTTGTTATTATATATAAAATAATTAGTAGGATAGTAGGATAGAAGGAAATTTAATTTTATTGAAAAATAAAGATACAAACGTAATTTAGTAGTTTAGGAAAATTAGTAGTGTTGAAGATTTGAAGGATTTACAAAAAAATAGAGATTTATAGTTAATTGATTTTAAAAATATTTTGAAAAATTTAGGTAATTTTGAAATTAATTAAGTATAATGCTGGATGTAGAGGTTTGAAATATAATAATTGCTTAAAATAATTTTTGTAATTTTAATTTGTTTAGGTAAGTTTTATAAATTTTGGCTGTGTAAATAAACTATTAAAGTATCGTAAAATGTAGAAATAAATATTGTGTATAAATATTATCCTCTCCTAAAGTTATTTTAAGAGAGTTTTTTTTTACAAAAATTTATCTAAAGAAAAAAAAGAAAAGAGGTAGAAAAAATGGTTATTACAACTACAAATGAAATTCAGGACAAGAAAGTTGTGGAATATAAAGGGATTGTCTTTGGAGAGGTTATTTCAGGAATTAATATGTTTAAGGATATGGGGGCAAGTTTGAGAAATATCTTTGGGGGAAGATCTAAAGGGTATGAGGATGAACTTCTTTCAGCGAGAACGAATGCTTTGGAGGAAATGAAAACTAGGGCTGCGGCTTTGGGAGCAAATGCCATTATTGGTGTGAAAATGGACTATGAAGTGCTGGGAGCAGATAATGGAATGCTTATGGTAACTTGTAGCGGGACGGCTGTAATTGTAGGATAATTTGAAAATTGTACAGTAAAATTGTTTTGTAATAAATGATAAAAATTAAAAATATAGGCGATTGAAAAGTAATAATATAAAAACCTGACTAGATGCAGTGTTGCTATCTAAAATATTAAAATTTCATTGTAAAAATACTGGAGAAAAATGGTAGAAATTAGAACTGTAAAAACATTGTGATTATTAGGAATTTTAGACTTTTACAAATGGCTAAAAAATTAAAAATAGAACAGGAGAAAAAATGATGATTATTAAAGTAGATGGTGGAATAAATGAGAAAATCTTGGAAAAATTGATAAATAGATTGGAAACAGAAAATAATGTGAGCGTTAAATTGATTGCTGGCAAAGAATATTCGATTTTGGGATTAGTTGGGGATATTAGTACAATTGATATAAAACATATTCAGTCGCTAGATTATGTGCTGGATGTGCAAAGGGTTCAAGAGCCGTATAAGAGAGCAAGTAGAAAATTTAAACCTGAGGACACTATTGTAAAAGTAGGAAATGTGGAAATTGGTGGAAATAATCTTGTGATGATGGCAGGGCCTTGTTCTGTGGAAAATGAAAAACAGATAATTGATACGGCAAAAGCTGTCAAAGCGGCTGGAGCGAATATTTTAAGAGGTGGAGTTGTAAAACCGAGAACATCGCCTTATGCGTTTCAAGGACTTGGAATGGAGGGTATTGAACTTATGAAAAAAGCAAAAGAGGAAACAGGACTTCCAATAATTTGTGAAGTTATGTCAATCGCTCAATTGCACGAATTTGGCCCACATCTTGATATGATTCAATTAGGTGCGAGAAATATGCAAAACTTTGATTTGTTGAAGGAAGTTGGAAAAACAGATATTCCAGTATTGTTAAAAAGAGGATTGAGTGCAACAATAGAAGAATGGTTAATGTCGGCAGAATATATTTTGGCTGGTGGAAATGAAAACGTAGTTCTTTGTGAAAGAGGAATCAGGACTTATGAAACAGCGTACAGAAATGTATTGGACTTGAATGCAGTACCTATGATTAAAAAATTGACACATTTGCCAATAATTGTAGATTCAGCTCATGCAACTGGAAAATACTGGATGGTAAAACCGCTTGCAATGGCAGGAATTGCCGCTGGAGCAGATGGACTTATGGTAGAAGTGCATCCTGAACCGGACAAGGCATTGTCAGATGGGCCGCAGTCATTGAAATTTGAAGTGTTTGACGATTTAATGCAGGATGTGGAGAAAATTGCGAATGTGTTGGGGAAAAGTTTTAAATAAATTTATTAGAAGGTTGTAAAAAATGAAAAGAAAATGGCTATTATTACTAATTTTAATTTTTTCGATTAATTCTTTTTCTAAAGAAACTTATACTAAAGAAGAAAAACAATATTTAAAACAAATTGAAAAAGGAGATAAGGATTCACTATTAAAATTAAGTGATTATTATTTTCGAAATAGAAAATTTGAAGAATCTGAGAAATTATTATTAAAATATGAAAAAGAAAATAATAACTTAGGAAATAGTAGAGAAATAAAAGAAAAAATTATTTCATTCTATAGATATTGGAGAGATTCAATAGTGCGTTCAGTTTTAAAAGTAAATAGAGAGAAAACTAAAGAATTAGAAGAGAAAATTATTGAACGGTATAATGACTTAATAAAATCTAATGATGTAAAAGCATTGAATGATTTAGGAGAATTTTATATTTGGATAAAACAGGATGAAGAAGGAAATAAGTTATTGAAAGAAGCTGCTGATAAAGGATATAAGCCAGCTCAAGAAGCTTTAGAAAGGCAAAAGAAGGATAAAAGTTTTGGGGAACAAAAATTACAAGAATATGAAAATAATTATAAGGAAACAGGTGATGTTAGAGATTTGAGAATATTAGCATATTCTTATGTGAGTTTGAAAAAATATGACTTAGCAGAAAAAACTTATTTACAGTTAATCGAATTAGAAGACTATCAACCCGATTATGCTTCATTAGCCCAAATGTATGATTATAAAACTCAAAATTATGAAAATGCCATAAAGTATTATAAATTGGCAATACAAAAAATATCTAATAAAAAACAAAAGTTTGATGCACGGGATTATTGGATTAGAATAGGAGATATGTATTTTTTACAAGGTAATTTTATTGAAGCTGAAAAGGCATATAAAAACTCTATGGCGTTTAAACATTCAACTGATGGTAAAACATACGAACGAAATATGTTAATAGAAATTTATAAGTCACAAGGAAGAACGGAAGAAATGAAAAAATTGGAAAAGCAAAATAAAAGCTGGTGGAATAATTAAAATTTTGATATTTTTCATATAATATTTAAATTGAAGTAGCTGTTTATAAGAAAATTTGTAAAAAGGGGTGTTTACAATTTTGAAAAAAATAGAAAATTTAACAGTAACAATAGTCGGACTCGGAGTAATCGGAGCAGCTTTTGCACAAAGTTTTAAGGAAATGGGCATTAAGACTGTTTATGGGATTGATATTGATGAGGAAACGATAAAAAAAGCAGAAGAGAAAAATATGATAAATAAAGGATTTCTGGAAACTAGGGAGCCTTTGGAAAAGTCGGATTTTGTAGTTATTACTCTTTATCCGAATTTGATGAAGTCGTTTTTTGTGAATAATATTGATTATTTTAAGGAAAATGCGATAATTACTGATGTTGTTGGAATTAAAGAGAAAATTATCAAGGATATTGATCCAATTATTGAGAAGAGTGGAAGAAATATTGACTTTGTTTTTGGACATCCTATGGCGGGACGTGAGAAACGCGGGATTGATTTTGCAGACAATCGAGTGTTTAAAGATGCAAATTATATAATTATTAAGGATGAAAAAAATAAAAAGGAAAATCTGGAACTGTTGTCAGAAATTGTGAAGCGAATGGGATTTAAAAAAGTCAGTTTTCTTACAGCACAGGAACATGATGAAATTATTGCATTTACGAGCCAGCTTACCCACGCAATTGCAGTTTCGCTCGTAAACAGCGATAGTGAAAAGTACGATACAAACCGGTTTATTGGGGATTCTTACCGAGATTTGACAAGAATTGCAAAGATAAATGAAGATTTGTGGGCAGAACTTTTTATGGGGAATAAAAAAAATCTTTTGAAAATGATACAGCAGTTTGAAAGGGAGCTGGATGTAATAAAAGATGCCTTGAACAATAATGATTTAGGAACTTTAAAGGAAAAATTCATAATTTCTACGAAGCGTAGAGAAAAAATTGATTAAGGGAACTTAATTTGGGAGGAATAAAATGGAAAATAACCCTGAAAAGAAAAAATATTTAAAAACATTGGTTGGTGATAATGTTTATCTTTCGCCAATTTCTCTTGATGATGTTGAAGAATATACTGAAATGATAAATAATATAGAAGTTTCAGTAGGACTAGGATGTGTTGTTTATACAAATATTATGGATTTTGAAAGTGAAAAAGAATTATTAAATTCAATCAAAAAAGAGAAAATATTTGCTGTCAGATTATTGGAAAATGATGAACTTTTGGGAAATGTAGGTTTTAAATCAGTAGGAGAGATACATAGAACAGCTGAAATGGGAATTATGCTTGGAAATCCAAAATATCAGCGAAAAGGTTATGGAATGGAAGCTATAAACTTGCTACTTGATTACGGCTTTTCATTTTTAAATCTGAGAAATATATCGTTAAATGTATTTGAATATAATGAGGTTGCTTATAATTTATATAAAAAAATTGGCTTTAAGGAAGTAGGAAGGCTTCGAAAAGCTGTAGAAATTCTGGATGAAACTTATGATATAATTATAATGGATATGTTAAAAGAAGAGTTTCAGTCGATTTATATAAAAAGGGAACTTAAAAAAAGATATAATTTAAAATAAAAATTTATATAGTAAAATCATTTTAAATGTTTGAATTTAGTGGTTTTGCTATATTTTAATATACAAATAATTCGTTTTAAGAATTTATTTACATATTTTGATTAATAATTATTTATCAAAAGAGAGGATGGAGAAAATTATGGAAATATTGAATGTTGGATTGGGGGAAAATTCTTATGATATTGTAATTGGAAAGAATTTTTTTGAGAAATTTCCTGAATATATTGAAAAGATTTATAATGGCAAAAAATTATTTGTGATTACTGATTCTAATGTGGATAAGATTTATAAAAATGAATATGAGAAAATGTTTAAAGGGTTTGACTATACGATTTATGTGCTAGAAGCAGGAGAGAAAAATAAGCATATTGGAATAATGCCTGAAATTTATTCAGCAATGGTAAATGCAGGGCTTACAAGAAAGGATATGGTTGTTGCATTTGGTGGCGGAGTTGTTGGAGATATTGCCGGATTTGCGGCTGCCAGTTATATGCGTGGGATTGGATTTATACAGATACCGACGACGATTGTTTCACAGGTTGACAGCAGTGTTGGCGGAAAAGTCGGTGTTGACTTGCCGGAGGGAAAAAATCTTGTTGGAGCGTTTCATCAACCTAAGCTTGTTTTAATTGATAATTATTTTTTGAATACATTGACGGACAGATATTTTTATGATGGATTTGCAGAAATTGTGAAATATGGATGTATTTATGATAAGAAGTTTTTCGACAGACTTGTGGAAATAGTGGAAACAGTTGAAGTTTCTTATGATGATGAAAATTATAAACAGAAATTGCGTGAACATTTGATGAAATATGTGAATGAGATTGTTTACCGTTCATGTGAGATAAAAAAGGAAGTTGTGGAAAAAGATGAGAAGGAAAGTAATTTGAGAATGATATTGAATTTTGGACATACTATCGGACATGCAATAGAGCAGTTTACAAATTATGAGAAATATTCACATGGGGAAGCAATTTCTGCTGGAATGGTGGACATTACAAAAATTGGGGAGAAAAAAGGGTTTACTAAAAAAGATGAATTTTTAAAAATTGAGAAATTGTTGAAGGCATTGAATTTACCGACTGAGATTGAATATCCGAAAGACAGGATTTCTGAAATTATGAAAAGGGATAAAAAAAGTACGAGTGATGGAATTAGTTTTGTAATTCTGAAGGAAATTGGGGAAGTTGAAATTAGAAAGATAGGGGAAAAGGAGATTTTTGAGTAAATTTTAGGTTGTGAAAATGAAAGTGGTTAAGTAAAGAAACTGAAAAGATCAGACGCTGTCTGACTTAATTTGAAATATTAGAGGAGTGAAAAAATATGTTACAGGAAAATTTCAAAAAAGTGGAAAAGGCGAACTGGTTAAAAATAATTTTTAATTCGGCAAAATTTTTAATTTCTTTGCTGGTATTAAATATAGGAGTAGTTTTATTATTTACAGTCGAGATTAGCAGAAATTTTTATATTTCTACTGTTATGATTTTTATAGTTTTATTAATTATATTGGCTATAGTAGATTTCTTTGTGTTTTCATATTATAAAAAGAAATATCCAAACATTTATTTTTATGATGATGGTTTTAGCGTAGGAAAAAATGAAAAAAATTATTATAAAAATTTGAAATACTTTTTTTCAAAAGAAGTGTATATGGTAGGAAATACATTTTCAGCCATTTTTTTCAAATCTAACGAAGGAAAGTGGGAAAAAATTAATGCAGGGGGGTATAAAAAAGATGCTTTTGATTTATTTCAAGAAGATTTTGTAAAACAGAATTATCCAAGTGCGTTAGAAAATATTGAAAATGGTAGAAATGAGGAATTTCCATTTAGAAAATCACATAAATTAAGTTTCAGTTTTTTCTCAGATAAGAAGCAAATTGAGAATTTTGATAATTTAAAGAAAATAAAAGTTTCGAAAGAAAATATTACATTTGATGATGAAGTTTATGAATGGGAAAATTATAAGGTTGGAGTGACAGACGGTGTAATTTATGTGAAAGATTTAAAAGATGCTATTATTTTAGCTTTTGGAAACGAAATGGAGATTTTCTGTGAAAATCTGTTAGTCTTTTTAATAGAAAAACTGAATAAAAATTAGATGAAAGGGATTATTTATGAAGAGATATTTGAATGGAATCTTATTTTCGGGGTTAAGTTCTATTGTTGCAGCTATGATTTGCTTAGGATTTTCGATGATTTTTTTAGGATATAAAATAATTTCTATAATTATATTTTTTATAGTTTTTTTTGGTTGGATATTTGGAATAAAAATAAAAAAGAAAGAGACAGAGAATAAAAATATTGTCAAACCTATGCGTCAAAGTAAATTTGGAGCAAATGCTAAAAATGAAAATTTACTAAATCCAAAATATGAAACTTTGCCAATGAGGGATATTACAAAAGGAATTCCTGTAATTACAATTTTTTCCATGATTGCAGTATACTTTGTTGATGTAGTTTTGGTAGCTTATTATTTGAAAAAAGAACAAAAGTTACCATTTTTAGAAGGCTTATCTTATTCGTGGATGGGAGTTTTTAAAATAAGTAGTGAAATATATAAAGATTGGGCTTGGATAATTTTAGTTGCGATTGTATCTATAGTTGCTTTTATAAAGGCTGAGAAAAAGGAACAGATGAGTAAGGAGAATTAACTAGAAAGCGAGATTTTTGAGACAGTTTCTCGGAAATTTAGCAGACAGTGTCTGATGAATTTAAAAAGTGATTTATAAAAGGGGGAGAAATAATGAAAAAGAGAGAAATTGAAAATATGGAAATAGTGAAAAATGTAATTGATTTGTTGGAAAATGCAAGAAAAAAAGTTGTTACAACTGTTAATCAGACGATGGTTTTGACGTATTTTGAGATAGGAAGAATGATAGTCGAGGAAGAGCAGAAAGGTGAAAATAGGGCAGAATATGGAAAGAAAATTTTGAAAATATTATCTAAAAAGTTGACTGAAAAATACAAAAAAGGATTTTCATTAACAAATTTGAAACAAATAAGGAGTTTTTATTTAGTTTATTCTGAAAAAGGTCAGACACTGTCTGACCAATTCAAACTGAGCTGGTCGCATTACGTGAAATTAAGTAGAATTTCAAATCCTGATGAAAGGAAATTTTATGAAATTGAGGCTGTGAAAAACAATTGGAGTTTAAGAGAACTAGAAAGACAGTTTGATAGTGCGTTGTATACGAGGTTGAGTTTAAGTAGAGATAAGAAGAAAGTTTTGGAACTTTCGCAAAAAGGACAGATTATAGAAAAGCCACAGGATTTGATAAAGGATCCTTATATACTTGAATTTATAGGATTACCAGAACAGTCCAGTTATTCAGAAAGTGAACTGGAAGAAAAATTAATAAGTAAATTAGAAAATTTTTTATTGGAACTTGGGAATGGCTTTACATTTGTAGGTAGACAGAAACGAATATCTTTTGATGAACAGCATTTTTACATTGATTTAGTTTTTTATAACAGACTTTTGAAATGCTTTGTCCTAATTGATTTGAAAATTGGTAAATTAAAACATCAGGATATAGGGCAAATGCAGATGTATGTAAATTATTATGACAGAGAAATGAAATTAGATGATGAAAATAAAACAATTGGAATAGTACTGTGTCAGGAAAAAAATCAATCTTTGGTGGAATACACGTTGCCAGAAGATAATGAGCAAATTTTTGCAAGTACATATAAAACAGTTTTGCCAAGTAAAGAGGAATTGATTAAAATTCTTGAGGAAGAATAGGAGGATTAAATTATGAAAATAAAAATAAAACCAAGCATATTAAACGGTACAATAGAAATTCCGCCATCTAAAAGTTATTCACACAGAGCGGTAATTGCAGCTGCATTAGCTGAAGGCGGGAAGAAGTCAAAGATTGATAATTTGAAGTTTTCAGTAGACATTACAACAACAACGGATATTATGGAAAACTGGGGAGCGAAAATCAATCGAGAGGAAAGTTCTCTTGAAATTATTGGAAATGGCGGAAAAGTCGTTCCAAAAGATAAGTATATGCAATGCAATGAGTCGGGATCTACAATTAGATTTCTAATACCTGTTGGAATTACAAGTGAAAATGAACTGATTTTCGATGGAAAAGGGAAACTTGTGGATAGGCCGCTGGATTCTTATTATAGGATTTTTAGTGAGCAGGGAATTTTTTATAAGAATGAGAATGGAAAATTGCCGCTTACAGTAAATGGAAAATTGAAGGCAGGGAATTATGAAATTGATGGGAATATAAGTTCACAGTTTATTACGGGACTTTTGTATGCCTTGCCACTCTTGGACGGAGATTCAAAGCTGACTATTAATAAGAATCTGGAGTCAAAGGGATATATTGATTTGACATTGGAAATATTGAAACTGGCAGGAATTGAGATTGTGAACAATGACTATAAGAGTTTTGATATAAAGGGAAATCAGATTTATAGGCCGTTTGATTATACTGTTGAGGGGGATTATTCGCAAGTGGCGTTTTGGATTGTGGCTGGAATAATTTCTGCAAATAAGGATAATGAAGTGAAATGTCTGCATGTGAATAAAAATTCGTTGCAAGGTGACAGAGAAATTATTGAGATTGTTCAAAGAATGGGAGCAAAACTTGAGATTTCTGATGATTACGTGATTGTTAAGCCATCTAAAACGAAAGGAACTGTGATTGATATTTCACAATGTCCTGATATTGGGCCAATTTTGACAGTATTAGGGGCCTTGAGTGAAGGGGAAACTAGAATTATTAATGGAGAAAGGCTTAGAATAAAGGAGTCAGATAGGATAACTTCGATAAAGACTGAGCTGAATAAATTGGGGGCAAATGTATCCGAAGAAGGAGATAGCCTGATTATTAAAGGTGTAGATAGATTTAATGGTGGAGTGACTGTAAGTGTTTGGAATGATCATAGAATTGCAATGTCCCTTGCGATTGCTTCGACAAGATGTGAAAAGGAAATAATTTTGGAAGAGGCTGAAAGTGTCAGAAAATCTTATCCGCATTTCTGGGATGATTTTGTGAAAATGGGTGGAGAGATTGAGGTTATTGAGAAGTAGAATCAGAAATTATAAGGAGCAGAAAAATGGGAGCAAATTTTGGAAAAAACTATAAAATATCAATTTTTGGTGAATCGCATGGTAGTGCATTAGGAATAAATATTGACGGAATTCCCGCAGGAACAAAACTGGATTTGGAATTTATCTCACAGGAAATGAGAAGAAGAGCACCTGGAAGATCGAAATTGACAACACCTAGAGTGGAAAAGGATGAATTTGAGATTTTGAGCGGATTTTTTGATGGAAAAACGACAGGAACACCGCTTGCAATGATTATTCGAAATTCAAATCAGCGTTCAAAGGATTACAGTGAATTGAAAAAAAAGCCAAGACCAGGGCATGCAGATTGGAGCGGATTTAACAGATATAGCGGATTTAATGATATTCGTGGAAGTGGACATTTTTCAGGACGAATAACGGCTTCATTGGTATTTGCTGGAGCGATTGCGAAACAGATTTTGAAGGAGCAGGGGATTTTAATTGCAGCACATATCAAATCGGTAAAGGATATTGAAGATAGGGATTTTGTGGAAAGTGATATTACAGAGGAAAATATTGATAAACTTAGAAATATGATTTTGCCTGTCTTGAACGAGGAAATTGTGGAAAAAATTGAGGAAGCTATGGAAAAGACGAGGGAAGATAAGGATTCGCTTGGCGGAATCGTGGAACTGATGGTTACAGGACTTCCGGCGGGAATAGGAGATCCGTATTTTGAGTCAATGGAAAGTGAGCTTTCGAGAATGATTTTTTCGGTGCCAGCTACAAAAGGAATAGAATTTGGAGTAGGTTTTGGAATTACGGAAATGACAGGATATGAGGCAAATGATGAAATGTATTATGATGAAAATGGGGATATAAAATCATTTACAAATAACAATGGTGGAATTATAGGCGGAATAACAACTGGAATGCCAATTTCATTTAAAGTGGCAATAAAACCGACAGCTTCGATTGAAAAAGCACAAAAAACCGTAAATCTTGAAACAAAGCAAAACGATATTCTAGAAGTGCGAGGAAGACACGATCCAATAATAGTTCCCAGAGTGGTACCAGTATTGGAGGCGGCTACGGCGATTGTGATTTTGGATAGGATTTTGGAAGGTAAAAAGAGAGAATTGTAAAAATGATTTCAATATTTTTTATACCAATTTCTTTTATATTAGGCTATCTTGTATGTTGTGGTAATAAAAAAATATTTGATTGATTAAAAAAAATTTTAAGATATTGAAAAATGAGATTGAGGAGCAGTTATAAAAAATTTTTTTAATAAAAATAAGCAAGAGGTTGGAATATTAGCCCCTTGCTTTTAACTTTTTACAATTTATTAAAAATTAATTTCCAGTTTCTTGATTAAAGAAAGAACCAGGATTGTTTAAATTTGACGAATCATTAGTAGTAGTTGTCTCAGAATTTTCTTGAGTTGTGCTTGTACTTGATGGTGTAGTACCAAAATCTGATGCGTGTAATTTATATTCAGGTATTTGGTAATTAAGTATTTTTTTTATTGTTAAAACACCATTTTTAGATACAGTTCCTTTTACATCAAAAGTAACAATGTCAGAATCCTCTACACCATATTTTTGTTTCATAAAATCGTAAATCCTGTCCATTAATCCAGAATTATCTTTTACTGTGAAAGTAAGAGTTTTGTTTGGAAATACTAGATTATCTTTTATATACGTAAATGTATTTGTTGCCCTCGTATAATCGCCTTTGTAAGTTTTATCTGTAATTTTGGACTTAGAAAATCCAATAACAGATATTGTCAACATCATTATTACTAATAATATTTTTTTCATTAAAGCCTCCTTTTGTATTATTTGTGAAAACCTAAATCAGCGGGATTAACATCTCCAGAGATTTTTTTTATGGTTCCACCTTTTTTTTCAAATTCATTTCTCATAAAAGTAACTTTTTTTATAAGTTCAATTGTGTCATTTTCCAGATTGGAACTATTATATCGCCCTTTTGTCCAGTAGTCGATAACTAGCGAGCTATCTCCACAAATAATTTTTGTATCATATTTTTTTGCATAAACGAAAGCTGTATAAATACCAACTAATTCACCAAAGTTATTTGTTCTGGTGTCAGCGACATAATAATTTCCAAATTCATTTATATTTTTTTCATTCATAATTTTATAAAGCAGCGAATTACTGTCAAAATCAGTTAATCTGACTTCCACACCATTACCACGTCCTGTTCCCGCATCAAAGTAAATTGCATCACGTTCCAGCTCGGAGTACAGTTCTGTCAAATCAGTCTTTTCTTTTTTTTTATAATTTGCTCCAGAATTTAACCACTCCTGTGCTTCCAAAAGAGTTTTAAATGATTTATAACGGGCTTTTTTACCGCTTACTTTTTTTTGACAATCTGTCCAGTTTTCAAGTATTCCATTTTCATTTGTATCTAAAATGAAATAAGCATAGAATTTTTTATTTTTTGACATTTTTAAATAAATTTATTAAATTATAAATTTAATCCTCCGTCAACTCTTAAAACTTGTCCCGTAACAAATTTAGACATATCACTTGCCAGATACAATGCAGCATTTGCAACGTCCTGAGCATCTCCCATTTTTCTAAGAGGTGTGTTTGCAAGTACAGTTTCTACAACTTTTTCTGGTAACACATGAGTCATATTTGTTTCGATGAATCCTGGTGCAATTGCATTTGATCTAAGATTTTTTCTACCAAATTCCTTTGCCCAAGTTTTTGCCATGGCGATAACTCCACCTTTTGTAGCAGCATAGTTAGTTTGTCCTGCATTCCCATCAACTCCTACAACAGAAGCCATATTGATTACACTTGAGGCTTTACTTTTTAACAGTAGTGAAACGAATCCCTGCATTACATTGTAGACACCTTTTAAGTTAATATCAATTACTAAATCCCAGTCAGCTTCCTTCATTCTTTGAAGTAATGCATCTCTTGTAATTCCTGCATTATTTACAAGAATGTCCAATTTTCCATATTTTTCCTTGATTTCACTTGCAATTTCCTTTATGTTTTCCCTGTCAGTAACGTTTAATTTTACGTGTGAAATATTTTCGTGGCTATAATCGGGATCAATCAAATCTCCAGAAATAACAGTAGCCCCATTTTCTGCAAATTTTAGTGCAATTTCCTTCCCGATACCTCTTGAACCACCTGTAATTAATGCAATTTTACCATTTAACACTATATTTTCCACCTTTCGTCTTTTATTTCAAAATTTATAATTATAATTCCAAAATAATTAAATAATTATTTTAAAGAATTTAAAACTTCAAGTTTTACTTTTGTAATTCCCTTTCCAGGATTTTCGATTTTTGAAAAAGCCCCATAACTTAAATCAATTACACGTCCTTTTGTAAAAGGGCCTCTATCGTTAATTTTTACAATAACTTCTTTTCCATTGTTCAAATTTGTAACTTTTACTTTTGTACCAAATGGAAGAGATCTGTGTGCTGCCACCATTTCGTGTCTGTTATGTCTTTCACCGCTAGCTGTTCTGCTTCCATGTAATCCTTTGCCATAGTATGAAGCAACTCCAGTTTGTGAATGTTTAGAATGTCCTGAATTTGAAGTTTTTTCTTTTGTAGAAGTTTGGTTTGGTTTTGCAACGTATAAGCCAGCACCATTATCAACAGCTTTTATCATTTCATTTTTTATGTAAATTATATTGGTATTAGTATTTGTTTCAGCAACTAATGATAGTGATACTACTAAACCTGTAAGCATAGTAACTATTTTTTTCATTAATTTTCTCCTTAAATAATAAAATTTTCATAACATTGAAACTGAATAGTCTTGTTATGGTGTTTACACTTAAAAAGATTAATTTTGAAAGCTAAACACTTCTACATTATAGCATATTTTTAATGTTTAATTACTTATTTTTTACTTAGTTATTTTAGTTCAGGCTGTTTTACGTGTTGAATTTTAGGACTGTTTACGTCTAAAGTTTCAAATGTATATCCT
This sequence comes from Leptotrichia trevisanii DSM 22070, assembly GCF_000482505.1. Lineage (NCBI taxonomy): Bacteria > Fusobacteriati > Fusobacteriota > Fusobacteriia > Fusobacteriales > Leptotrichiaceae > Leptotrichia > Leptotrichia trevisanii. The sequence goes on along the minus strand of NZ_AXVL01000009.1, from coordinate 76,397 downwards.
GCTTTTCTATATCCGTCAATAATTCGTTGCAGAGCTTGAACAGTAGTTTTCTTGGCATTTGTATCGTGCATTAGGACATTTATGTCAGGATGATTTGTGCAGACACCGTATTTAACCAGTTTTTCTACAGGGACATTGTTTCCAGAAGCATCTGTTGAATCACAGTTCCAGTCAAAATATACATATCCTTCTCTTGTCATTCTGTTAATTATAGCCGTTTTTAGAGCTTTAGATGCTTTTGCATTACTTGAACCACCTGGGAATCTTGTGATTTTTACATCTAATCCTGTTGTTGATTTTACAGCATCTCTTATTTTATAAAGATCTTTAAAGAAACTTTCCTCATTTGCATAAACTTCCTTATATTCATGTGAATAAGTATGCAACCCAAGTACATGTCCATGATCAATTATTTTTTTATAATCATTATAATTTTTTCCGATTCCAATTATAAAGAATGTCGCTTTTATATTATTTTTTTTCAAAATTTCAAGTATTTGATCAGTGTGTCCTGAAGGACCGTCATCGAATGTCAAATAAACGGTTTTTATTTTTTTGTCAGCTTTAAGTTTTTCATATTGAGCTTTCATATCTGTATTTTTTTTCGTAAGAGCAGTAAGTTCTTCAGCTTTTTTTGTTTTTTCATCAGTTAATTTTTTTACACTTGATTTTAAGTTGTGATGTTCCATAAATTTTGCAGTTGTTCCAAAAATTTTTATTCCTGAGTATAAAAATCCTGCCATAGCAAGTAATATACCAACAATTGATAATACTTTTTTCATTTTTTTACCTCTCATTTATTATTATTTGTATTTGTTTACTAATGCTTCTGTTTTCTTGTAAGTGTCCTCGCTGTGTTTAATACTGTTATTAAGGGCGTTCACTTCCTTTTCCAGCTTTTGTTTATTTTCCTTAAGTGCAGGTATATTTTTTTCAAATTCTGCCTTTTTTTCAATTAGGACAAAATGTGAAAGTGCCACAAGCAATGCTGAAATAATAAACAAAATAAGTGCAGTTTTTGCTAATTTTTTGCTACTTTCATCACTATGATCATTTCTATAATCATAAAGAAATTGTTGTTGTTGTTTCTTTGCCATTGTTCTCCTCTTTTCTATAATTTATTTTTTTAAATTTACTAACTTATTTTATTTGTCTTTTTAAATCTAAAAAGTTACAAAAGACAAAAGCCCTCTTAAAAAAGAGGGCCATAAAAGGGGGGGTTAATTGAGGTTTCAGATCTTTTAATCGATCTGAATATAGTATACACTATAATCATTAAACCACCATTAAATCAAAATTGTTTTTTGATTAATTTGTTTCTCTTTTTTAGTTAAGATAGCTTTATTGCTATTTTATAAAGGGTTAAAACTATAAATTTTACATCCTGTTTACTGTATTTATTCCAAGAAGGCTAAGCCCTTCCTTTAATACAAATGCCGTTTTTTCCGCCAGTAAAATTCGTGCGTCCATAACTTTTTTATCTTCTTCCTTCAAAATAGAGCTTGAATTATAGAAGTTATTAAATAACTTGGCTGTGTCAAATAAATAATCGGCAATTATGTTTGGACGATAGCTTTCATAAGATTTTACTACTGTCTGCGGGAATCTCAGCAGCTCAACTGCCAGTTCACGCTCAATGCCGCTCATATTTTCCAAAATAATATCTTTATTTTCCACACTAATATTTTCTTCCTTCAATTTTCTGAAAATAGACATAATCCGTACGTAAGTATATTGCAGATAAGGCCCTGTGTTACCTTCGAAGCTAAGTACCTTGTCCCAGGTGAATGTTATATCAGAAGTTCTGTTCTGGCTCAAATCAAAGTATTTTATAGCTCCGCTTCCCACAATTTCAGCAATTTTCTCTTTTTCATCTTCTGGAATATTAGGATTTTTTTCATCAATTATCTTTTTAACTTGAGTTTTTGCCTCATCCAGCAAGTCAACAAGCCTTATTATGTTTCCACTTCTGGAAGAAAAAATCATTCCGTCACCAAATCTCATAATTCCAAACACGACATGAGTTTTTTTGTAATTATAAGGTTCACCCAGCAATTCTCCAATTTCAAAAACTTGCTTAAAGTGATTCTGTTGTCTGTCATCAGTCAGATAAACAGCCTCATCTACATTTAATTCATCTTTTCTAAATTTCATTGTAGCTAAATCAGAAGTCGTGTACAAGAAACTTCCGTCTTTTTTTTGGACAATCGCAGGTGGCAGTTTGTCATTTTCAAAAAATACGACTAATGCTCCCTGATCTTCCCTTGCGATACCTTTTTTCTTTAATTCATCAAGAACAGAGGGCATCATATCGTTATAAAATGATTCACCATAATAATAGTCAAAATTTACATCAAGCCTGTCATAAACTTTGTTGTATTCCTTTAGTGAAATATCAATAAATTCCTTCCACAATTTCTGATTATCCTCATCTCCAAGCTGCAACTTTTTCAGCTCTTCACGTGCTTCGTCCTCCAAAACAGGATTTTTTTTTGATTCTTCAGAAAACAGCACATAAATTCTTTCCAGTTCTCCAATCGGATCTTTTGCATAAGCTTTTCTGTCCAGCCAATTCTTATAGGCCACAATAAGCTTTCCAAACTGCGTCCCCCAATCACCAATATGGTTATCAGCAAGCGTATGAAATCCCAAAAACTGTAAAATTCTTTTTATGGAATCCCCAATAATCGTGCTCCTCAAATGTCCGATGTGCATTCTCTTGGCAATATTGGGAGAGGAATAGTCGATAATTACAGTTTTGTCTGTATTTAAGAAGGAAAAATCATATTTTTCATTTTCCACTTTTTTTATTTCTTCATTTAAAAAGCTATTTTTCAAATAAATATTGATAAATCCCGGCCCCGCAATTTCCAGCTTTTCGATAATATCATTTTCTGCAAAATTATCTACAAGTGTATTTGCAATCTCTCGTGGATTTTTTCCAATTAATTTTGAACTAACCATCGCAAAATTCGTCTGAAAATCCCCAAATTCCTTTTTCGTGGAATTTTGAATATCGACTTTTTCTGTATAATCAGCACCAAAAATATTATTTATATTTTCTGAAAACAATTTTTTTAATTTAATTGTCAATAATTCCATTATTTTAAAATCTTTATCCTTTCCTTTCACAAAATTTACGTTAATTAAGGGATAACGCATAATCCTTTTTTTCTAAAAAATATTTCCTTGCATATTATATAATAAATTTAATAAAATTTGAAGTATTTATTTATTATTTGGGTAAATAAAAAATATTAAAATTTTTAAATTGACTAATTTTATTTTTTTGTGTTCGATAGCTGTTTATTAACTATATTCAAACAAAAACTATAAAATATATGTTAGTAATTTTAACATATTATTAAAATGAAAATTTGACATAAAAAATAAAAAGTGTTATCATATTACGAGTTTTATATATAAATTTAATGTTTTGAGAAAAAATAGACAAGGAGAGAGAGTATGCTGTTTAAAGAAACGGAAAGATTTTTAAAAAGAATTTTAAAGAAAAAATACAAATATACAAAAATGCTGTTAATAACATTTTTAATGACAGGTGGACTGGGGATGGCAGTGCCAATAACCCCAAATGCAAATGGAGAATACATTGTAAATTCAGGCACAGGAGATGGGGAAATTAATATAAATGGTAATGCTAGGCGAATTTTTAAAATAGATGATGGAAAAAAACTTACTTATACTGGAAATGGAGAAGTACAGTCTACAACTATGACAACACCTTACACAGCGAGGCCATTAATAACAATTTCTGGTTCAAATACAGAGTTTTCTGGAACTGGTATAACAAATAAGGCGGAGTTTTTGAGTGAAGATAACATCGTTTTGTATTCAGTAACAGATACAACAGGAACTTATATTAATGGTACAAATCAGAAAGTAACATTTAAAGATATAAAAATTCCTGCTTTAAACGGTTCAGGAGTATCAGTAATAAAAGTAGAAGCTAAGAATGGATATAACGTAAGAGGGGCAGAACTTAATTTGATAGGAACGACAGGAGATGATGAAAATTCTGGAATCACTGCAAATGATAATTGGGTAGTAGAAGTTGAAGGAGATACAGTTAATAATAAGTATTCTGAATTAACAATCAATGCAACAGGAAATACAGCTATAACTGGATTAATGCATAAAGAAGGAAAATCCATCATAAATGTAAATTTAGAAAATGAAGCTAGATGGTCACTAACCAAAAATTACACAAATGGTTCAACAACAACAACGATTAATTCATTAAATATTGGAAATGAGGGTATCTTAGATGCAACTTTTTATCCAACAGAAGCAGATAATGAAACTGGTAAGTATACTATAAAATTAACTTCTGATGGAATTAATAATGATGGAACATTAATGAATGCTGGAGAAATAAATTTTTATAACGGTTCTTATAAAGATGTTTTGACAATTGAAGGAAATTATCGTGGAAATAATGGAAATATAATAATGAATACTATTTGGAATGCTCCAGGAGATGAAAATGGTGGGAATTCTGAATCAGATTTAATGTATATAACTGGAAATGCAACAGGAAATACTAAAGTTATTCCAGCTTCTTATGATGATGAAGCAAAACAAAATATTTTAGACGGAAATGTTCAGCAACTATCACAACGGATAAATAGTGTCCCAGTTGTAAAAGTAGCTGGAAATTCTACACCAACTGCATTTACTGGAACTGCAAAAACAGCTGGAGCGGCAGAGGCTCAACTTACCAGCAGACAAGTCAATGGTATCTGGGAATATTATTGGACTATTGCACCTCTTGGTAGATCTGGAGCCACTACTGGAGTGGTTGGTGGAGCTGGAAGTGCTATAAGTGCTGGTGGTTCAGGTTCGAGTCATCCAATCTATATTATGGCACAGCCGGTGTCAGCTTATGTGTTAATGCCGAAAGTGAATATGGAAATGGGGTATTCTTCTGTTGGAACTTTACATGAAAGAAGAGGAGAGAATCGAATATTAGATCTGGAAAATATGACGGCTGGTAAAGGACAGTTGTGGACAAGAGTTTACGGTAGCGGTGTGAGTGAAAAAGGTAAGGAAAGATTTGAGCATGAAAGTAATCTTTATGGAGTGCAGCTGGGGCATGACTTTAAAATAAATAAGGATAAAAATGGAAATAATCACTTATTAGGCGGATATATTTCATATAACAGGGCAAGTTCAGATTTTTTTGACAGATACCGTGCAGAAAATGGAAGAATTTCCGATGATAAATATACAGGGAAAGGAAAGGCGGAAAGCATCTCATTGGGAATCACAAAAACAAAATATACAGAAAATGGTTCATATTATGATTTGGTGGGACAAGTTTCATATTTACAAAATAAATATAAATCAAGAGATGATTACGATGCAAAACAGAGAGGATATGGACTATTATTTTCAGGAGAAATTGGAAAATCATTTGGAATTGGGAAAGATGGGACATGGGCAATTGAGCCGCAGGCACAGTTAATATATCAATATTTGAACACAAAATCATTTAATGACGGGTTGAGAAAGGTAAGTCAGGATAACAGAAATGGGTTGCGTGGAAGAACAGGGATTAAACTTTCTTATAACGGAAATTCGGATGAAGGGCGAACGAATACATATTATGTTGTAGCAAATGTCTGGCATGATTTTACAAAATATGAAAATAAATACACAAACATAGGTTCTGACAAAGTAACTGAGAAACTTGGCACAACTTGGGGAGAAGTAGGTTTAGGAGCACAAGCACCATTAGGACAAAAAAGTAATTTATACATTGACACAAGATATGAACAGTCGTTTGGTAATTCAAGACGTTCTGGATATAGAGGAACAATTGGATTTAAACATACTTTTTAATTAAAAAAACTTAGTTGATTTAAAGTAAGTTATGTGATATAATAATTCCGTAAAACTAACTAACATTTGGAGATAAAAAAAGAGAGTGGTGCAACACTCTCTTTTCCTTTTACAGGAATTTTTCAATTAAGTATCTCAATACTTCCAGTAAAATTAGTAAAAGAATTTTGATAGTTTCTTTTACTCTCATCTTTATTCACCTCCTAACATTCGGAGTTAATATATTATAACATAAATTTTAATTGATTAAAATTATTTTTTAATAAATTCAGATAAACATAAAAATAAAGATATAAAAAAATTAATATTTTATTTATTAATATAATTAAAATAAACAAATCCATCATTCATAACCGTCATCTTCGTAATGCTCCCATTATCCAGCTTGAATTGCCAATAGCCGTCAAGATTATTGAATAAATAATAGCTGATTAAGGATTGAATAACACCAGCATGAGCTACGACAAGTATTTTTTTATTTTTATGTTCATTCTTTATTTTATTAATTTCTGTTACACTTCGTTTTTGCAAATCAGAAAGGCTTTCTCCCCCTTCTGTCTTGAAATGCCGCCAGTTATTCTTCATTTCATATACGTAATGCGGGAATTCATTTTCAATTTCCTTATAAGTTTTGCCTTCAATATTTCCAAAGTTCAACTCTCTTAGTTCCTCTGAAAAATATGTTTTTATATTTTTATTAATTTTTAGTAATTCCAGACTTTCACGGCATCTTTTTAAGTCGCTCGAAAATACTATGTCAATTTTTTCATTCATTTTTTCCAGTTTTTTTTTCGTATCTTTTAGCTGATTTATTCCAGTTTCATTCAAACTTGGGTTTGAATGTCCATAATATAAATGTTTTTTGTTGTAGTCTGTTTCACCGTGTCTTATAAATAATATTTCTGTCATTTTATTTTCTCTTTCCTTTTTATTCCAAATCTTATTTTATTTAGTTATCTCAGAATAATTCCTAGAAATAACACTAAAATTGAAGTTAATTCGAGAGAGGCTCCCATTGTGTCGCCAGTTATCCCTCCGATTTTTTTTCGTACGTCTAACATAAGCAGAATTATAAACAAAAGTGCGATAAATACAGTAACAGTTCCATTTGTCCCAATTATAAGAAATACTAGGATATTTGTTAAAACAAGTGAAAAAACTGCTTCAAAAATACCATTTTCAGAGATTATGGCGTTGCTCATCCCAGATTTTCTGGCATAGTCGGAAAGTCCAGCGTTTACTGATGTTGAAAGCCTTGCAACAATTGGGAAAATTATTAGATATTTTGGATTTGTTGTGATTATTTCGGAAATTATGGTAATTTTTGTGATAAAATATAAAATTAATACAACAGTTCCATTTGTCCCGATTCTTGAATCTTTCATAATTTCCAGCATTCTTTCTTTCCTGCCATAGCTGAAAAGTCCGTCAAAAGTGTCAGCAAGCCCGTCAATATGAATTATTCCGACAATTAGAATTTCTACAATTATTAAGAATATAGCGATTATTATTTTGCTACAAAAAATGTTTTTTAAATAAGTTATAATTAAAAAATTTGTAAAATATAGAATTAATCCAATAATTAATCCAACTAAAGGGAAAAATTTGATTGATTTTCCCAGTTTTTTCTCGCTGTAGCTGACTTTTAGCGGGGTTGGGATACGAGTCATAAATTGGATTAGAATAATAAATTGTTCAAAAAAATTTTTTATGTATTTCATAAGGATCTCCATTTTTTGTTTTTTATAAAATTTTCTATATTTTATCATTTTTGTAAAAAAAAATCACGCAATTTCTATATTTTTAGCGAAAAAAATATTATGTTTTAAATCTCTTGTTTTTATAGTTATAATATGGTATTCTATTGTCATCAGACAGAAAGTGAAAGGAGCATTAAAAATGTGGTTTCCATTGTTTATACATTTCAAGAATAAAAAAGTTCTTGTAATTGGCGGAGGGAAAATTGCAGCCAAGAAAATCAGGAAAATTTTAGAATATGGAGCGGATATTACGGTTGTGACTGAGGATGTTGCGGAAAAGGGGCTGTTACAGCTGGAAAATATTAAAATTGAAAGTAATAGGAAAATCGAAAATGATAAAAGTGAAATTGAAAAACTTGTAAAGGGGTATTTTTTGGTGATTGCGGCTACGGACGATGAAGAATTGAACGAAAATGTGGCAAGAATCTGTGATTCCAATGGGATACTGATTAATAATGTATCTTCAAAGATTAAGATGAATGCAATGTTTGGAGGAATTGTGAAAAATGATGAGTTTCAGATTGCAGTTTCTACAGGCGGGAAAAATTGTAGGCGTTCACGTGCCATGAAAAGTGAGATTCAGAAAATTCTTGATAAAATAGAAAAATAAGTATTCAAATTTGGAAATAATAAAATGAAAAAAGGTGAAGTGGAAATGTTTAAAAGACACAGGAAATTACGAAGAAATGAAGTTATAAGAAATCTTGTGAAAGATGTGTATGTTGCAAAGGAGGACTTGATTTATCCGATTTTTATTGAGGAAGGAGAAAATATTAAAAGTGAGATTCCTTCAATGCCAGGGATCTTTAGATATTCGATTGACAGAATTTCTGAGGAGCTGGATGAGCTGGTAAAATTGGGAATAAATTCGATTTTACTTTTTGGGATTCCGAAAAATAAGGATGCTTGTGCGACAGAGGCGTATAATGAGAATGGTGTGATTCAGAATGCAATTCGATTTATAAAGGAAAAATATGATAATTTCCTTGTAATTTGCGATATTTGCTGTTGTGAGTACACAAATCATGGACACTGCGGAATACTTGACGGGAATGGATATGTAAAAAATGATGAAACATTGGAAGTCTTGGCAAAAATAGCACTTTCATATGCAGAAGCGGGAGCTGACATTGTGGCACCTTCTGATATGATGGACGGACGTGTGGAAAAAATTTGTGAAGTTCTGGCTGAAAATAATTTTGAAACTGTTCCGGTAATGGCGTATTCGGTAAAGTATTCGTCAGCATTTTACGGGCCTTTCAGAGATGCAGCGGATTCGGCTCCTCAATTTGGCGACAGAAAATCTTATCAGATGAATTTTCAGTATTCAAAGGATGCAATAGATGAAGTTGCCGAAGATTTACGGCAGGGGGCGGATATTATAATTGTAAAGCCTGCGATGGCATATCTTGATGTAATAAAAAAGGTAAGTGATAAATTTGAAGTTCCAATTGTGGCTTATAGTGTTTCGGGCGAGTATTCGATGGTAAAGGCGGCGGCTCAAAATGGCTGGATTGATGAAATGAAAATCGTGATGGAGCAGATATATGCGATGAAAAGGGCTGGAGCAAATGCCATTATTACTTATTATGCAAAAGAAGTTGCAAAATATCTGGAAAAATAAAAAATAAAAAAAGAGAGAGTATAGAGTATGAAAATAGTTATAGCGGGAGCTGGTGTCGTTGGGGAATCACTTTGTAGCGAATTATCCGAAGTGGGAAACGACGTAATTTTAATAGAAAAAGAGGAAAAAGTATTAAATAAACTTGTGGAAAATTATGATATAACGGGAATGGTTGGGAATGGAGCTTCGTACGAAACTTTGCTTGAAGCTGGAACAGACAGTGCCGATATTTTTATTGCGGCAACAGAATCGGATGAATTAAATATAATTTCTTCAATTATTGCCAAAAAAATTGGAGCAAAATTTACAATAGCAAGGGTAAGAAATCCTGAGTACAGTTCAAATATGCAGTTTGTAAGGGAAAATTTAGGAATATCGCTTATGCTAAATCCTGAAATGGAGTCTGCAAAAAATATTGCAAATAAGCTGCTATTTCCAGTGGCATTGAGTGTGGAGAATTTTTTTGGGCAGAAAGCCAGCTTTATTTCAATAAGAGTGGAAAAACATAGCTTTTTAAATGGAATACAGTTAAAGAAGCTGGAATTTGATCCGAAAGACAAGGTAATAATTTGCACTGTAAAAAGAGGAGAGGAAATTTTCATACCAAGTGGAGATTTTACAATTTTGGAAAATGATATTATCTATATTGCTGGTTCCATAGATTCGGTGCGTAAATTTTATGATAGAATTGAGCAGAGCAACTTGAAGATAAACTCGACGATGCTTATTGGTGGCGGGACAATTACTCATTATCTGATTGGAAAATTACTGGAAAATAAAAATAAAGTCAAGGTTATTGAAAATGAACGGGAACGGGCCGAAAAATTAAGTGAAGCATATTCAAAGGCCATTGTAATACGAGGAGATGAAGCTGATCAGGAATTTTTGATTCAGGAAGGTATAAAAAATTATGATGCTGTTGTAATTCTTACAGACAGTGATGAGGAAAATGCTGTTATTTCAATGTTTGCAAATTCTATAACAAATGCCAAGTTAATTACGAAAATGAACAGGACATTACTGCTTCCAATATTGGAAAACAGCACCGGTACATCAACTGTTGTACCGAAAAAAGTTATTTCTGATATGATAATCAGCGTTGTAAGAACAAGGACTGATATGCGGGGCTCTACAATGAGTTTGTTATATAGACTTGAAAATCAGGTGGAATTTATCACTTTTGAAATTAATGAAAACAGCACTGCCATTGATGTACCGTTAAAGGAATTGAAGATAAGAAAAGGGACATTGATTGCAAGTATATTAAGAGATGGGAAAATGATTTTCCCAGGTGGAAATGATATGATAAAAAATAACGATAGTGTAATGATAGTTTCAACAATTCCTTCAATAGAAGATTTTGACGACATACTTGAGCGAGTTTAAGGAGTAAAAATGAATAAAAAAATGATAGGTTACATAATTGGAAAAATACTTATACTTGAAGCTGGATTAATGGTTTTACCCCTAATCATAAGTTTTTTATACAATGAAAGTACAAAATATAAAATTGCTTATGGTTCTGTAATATTACTTCTTTTGGCAACTGGTTTTCTGCTTTCAATGAAACTTCCCAGAGACGAACGTATTCAGGGGAGAGAAGGCTATATCATCGTTTCATTGTCCTGGATTCTGATGTCCATGTTTGGAGCATTGCCATTTGTAATTACAAAGGAAATACCTTCATTTGTAGATGCCTTTTTTGAGATTGTGAGCGGTTTTACGACAACAGGTTCAAGTATAATAACAGATCTTGGCAAAATTAGCCATTCTAATTTATTTTGGCGAAGTTTTACCCATTTTGTGGGGGGAATGGGGGTATTGGTTCTGGCACTTGCGATTTTTCCAAGTTCTGCAACTTCAGTCCATGTAATGAAAGCCGAAGTCCCAGGGCCGACATTTGGGAAACTGGTTTCAAAATTGTCAACAACGGCGAGAATGCTTTATAAAATTTATATTGTCATGACAATAGCTGTAATAATTTTATTGATGCTAGGAGGAGTAAATTTATTTGAATCTTCGCTTCTTGCATTTGGTACGGCTGGAACAGGTGGCTTTGGAGTAAGAAACGGAAGCATATTGCCATACAATAATCCATATGTTGAAATTGTTTTAGGAATTGGAATGCTTGTTTTTGGAGTAAACTTCAATATTTATTATTTTATTTTAATTGGGAAAGTAAAAGATGTCTTTAAAAATGAGGAATTAAAATATTATTTGCTAATAGTTTTTGGAGCAATCGCATTAATAGTTTTCAATATATATCAGACATACGGTTCAATCTGGAACTGTATAAGAGATGTATTTTTTTCTGTTTCATCAGTTATAACAACAACGGGATATTCCACAGCCGATTTTGGGAAATGGCCATTATTTTCACAAGTTATACTGTTAATTTTAATGTTTTTTGGAGGTTGTGCAGGTTCTACAGCTGGAGGGCTGAAAATATCAAGAGTAGTGCTGATGTTAAAAATCTATTTTGCAGAAATAGTCCAAATGATAAGCCCAAACCGTGTAGTTACAGTAAAATACGACGACAAGGCAGTAAATGTGAAAATGCAGAAAAGTATCGCAGTGTATTTTCTGGTATACGCTCTCGTTTTTGGAGGAATTTTACTAATGATTTCCTATTCAGTGGACGATTTTATGACAGCATTCAGTGCTGTTGCAGCCACATTCAATAATATCGGCCCAGGACTAGGAAAAGTAGGCCCGACATTTAGCTTTGCTGAACTGAATAATTTTTCAAAAGTAATTCTTAGCTTTGGGATGCTTGCAGGAAGGCTGGAAATTTTCCCGATGTTAATATTATTTTCCCCAACAGCATGGAAATTAAAATAAAAAATTATCTTACTTTGTTATACAAATATAAATTAAAATGAGAAAGTGAAAAAAAAAACTTGAGTTTTTTAACAAAATAGAGTATTATATAATTTGTAAGGAATGTAACAAAATTATGCTTTATTTATAGGAGGAAAAATGGCAGTAGTTAAAGATTTGGAAAGTTTGAAGGAACTTATTCAAAGAGTTAGAAAGGCTCAGGAAGAATTTGCAACATTTGATCAGGAAAGAGTCGACAAGATTTTTAGAAAAGTAGCTCAAAAAATGAATGATGAAAGAATTACACTGGCAAATCTGGCAGTAGCAGAAACTGGAATGGGGATTGTGGAAGACAAGGTTATAAAAAATCACTTTGCTTCTGAATACATTTACAATAAATACAAAGACGAAAAAACTTGTGGCGTGCTGGAAGACGACAGATCCTACGGAGTCAAAAAAATTGCAACTCCAATAGGGATTATCGCAGGGATTGTACCAACAACAAATCCAACTTCAACAGCAATGTTCAAAACATTAATATCATTAAAAACAAGAAACGCAATAATATTTTCACCACACCCAAGAGCAAAACAGGCAACAATTGAAACAGCTAAAATTGCATTGGAAACAGCGGTAAAATATGGAGCACCAAAAGATATAATTGGATGGATTGACGAGCCAAGCGTGGAGTTATCGAGAGAACTTATGGCAAGTGCTGACTTGATACTTGCGACAGGTGGGCCAGGAATGGTTAAGGCTGCTTATTCATCAGGAACTCCTGCAATTGGAGTTGGAGCTGGAAATACGCCAGTTGTAATTGATAAATCGGCAGATATAAAAATGACTGCAAACTACATTTTGATGTCAAAAACATTTGACAATGGGGTAATCTGTGCAACAGAGCAGTCTGTAATTATAGATAAGGAAATTTATGACAGAGTTAGAAGTGAATTTTTAAACAGAGGAGCTTATATCCTTAACGAAGAAGAATTAAATAAAGTAAGAGAAATATTATTTATAAATGGAAACTTGAATGCTGAAGTAGTTGGAAAAAGTGCATATGTTATCGCAGGTATGGCAGGATTTGAAATTCCAAAAAGTTCAAAAGTGTTAATTGGAGAAGTGGAATCTACTGGAATGGAAGAACCTTTTGCACATGAAAAATTATCACCAGTGCTTGCAATGTATAAATCGGAAGATTTTGAAGATGGACTTAAGATAGCTGATGAGTTAGTAAGACTTGGAGGATTGGGACATACTTCATCACTATACATTAATTTAGCAGAAAAAGAAAAAATAGATAAATTTGGAAGACTGATGAAAACAGGACGTACATTAATTAATATGCCAGCATCACTTGGAGCAATCGGAGATGTATTTAACTTTAAATTGGAGCCATCATTAACACTTGGATGTGGTTCATGGGGAGGAAATTCTGTGTCAGAAAACGTAGGAGTAAAACATTTATTAAATGTAAAAACAATTGCAGAAAGAAGAGAAAATATGTTATGGTTCAAAGTTCCTGAAAAAATTTATTTCAAATACGGATCACTTCCGACAGCTTTAGAAGAGTTAAAAGGAAGCCACAAAAAAGCATTTATCGTAACAGATAAAGTATTGGCAGAATTAGGATATGCAGAACACATTACAAAAGTATTGGATGAGATAAATATTGATTATAGAATATTCTCGGAAGTAAAAGAAGATCCAACATTGAGTTCAGCTCAGGCTGGGGCAAAAGCAATGCTTGAATATAATCCTGATGTTGTTATCGCTCTTGGTGGAGGATCTGCAATGGATGCCGCTAAAATTATGTGGGTATTGTACGAACATCCTGAATTAAGATTTAGAGATTTGGCAATGAGATTTATGGATATTAGAAAGAGAATCGTTGAATTTCCTGAAATGGGTAAAAAGGCTAAATTTATAGCAGTTGCGACATCAGCTGGAACTGGTTCGGAAGTAACACCGTTCTCAGTAATTACAGATGATGAAACTGGAATCAAATATCCTCTTGCAGATTACGCATTGACACCGCATGTAGCAATTAACGATCCTGAACTTATGCTTACAATGCCAAAAGGGCTTACAGTAGCTTCTGGAATTGACGTATTTACACATGCTCTTGAGTCTTATGTTTCAATTATGGCAACAGAATATACAAAACCATATTCAAAGGAAGCAGCTAGACTTGTATTCAAATACTTGCCGGAATCAGTGGATTTAGGTGCAAAAGCAATCAAGGCTAAGGAAAAAATGGCAAATGCCTCTTGTCTTGCAGGAATGGCTTTCGCAAATGCCTTCTTAGGGATAAATCACTCACTTGCACACAAACTTGGAGGAAAATTCCACGTGCCACACGGTATCGCAAATGCTATGCTTCTTGAAGAAGTTATCCGTTTCAATGCAGTTGAAGCTCCAACAAAGATGGGACTATTCCCTCAATATAGATATCCTGACGCAATGCAGAGATACGCTGAAATGAACGATTATCTAGGATTTGGTGGAAATACTAAAGAAGAAAAAGTAGAAAATTTAATTAAGGGAATTAATGAATTAAATAAAAAAATAGGAATTCCAGCAAGCATTAAGGAATGGGGAGTGCCTGAAAAAGACTTCTTGGAAGCAGTAGACGAAATGTCGCTAGATGCCTTCGATGACCAATGTACGCCAGCTAACCCAAGATATCCGCTAATGGAAGAATTAAGAGAAATTTACTTGAAATCTTACTATGGAAAAGAATGGGAAAATGAAAAGGAAAGAGTGGCAAAAATTTTAGGTTTCTAATTAAAATTTTTGATATAAAATAAAGTGAAAAAATAAGGGATTTTCTCGAAATAGAGATTATCCCTTTTAAAATTAATTAATTCTTATAAATTTAACAACAAATTTTGTCCCTTCATTCAGTTCGCTTTCAACTCCAATACTTGCGTTATGTTGCTCAATAATTTTAGAAACTAGGAAAAGCCCTAGCCCAAAACCTTTGTTTATCTTTTTGTTTCGTGAACCGTTTACTTGGTAAAATCTGCCCCAGATAAGTTTTTTATCATCTTCGGAGATTCCAATTCCGTTGTCTTCAATTTCCAAAATACAGCTTTCATTTTCTGAATACAGCTTTACGCTTATTTTGTCCTTCGTAAATTTCATTGCATTACTAAGCAAATTGTCAAGCAGCCTTTCCATCATTACTTTATCAGCGTTTATAAATATGTTTTGTTCAACAGCTTTTGAAATTTTTATATTTTTTTTACCCAGCAGATTTTTACAGTCTTCCAGTATTTTTTCCACTGTTTCTGAAAAATTTATTTTTTGTAATTCAATTACTGTCTGTTTTTCTATTTTGGAAAGTTCCATTATTTGATTTATTAGCTTGGACATTCTTTTGGCTTGACGCTGAATAACAGAAAAGGAATCTTTTGCCTCTTCTAAAGTATCTGCATATTCCATTGAATACTGGCTTTCTGTAAGTATGACGCTTATAGGTGTACGAAGCTCATGTGAAACATCTGAACTGAACTGTTTTTCACGTATGTAAGAATTTTCAAGCGAGTTTAGCATTTCATTAAAGGCATTTGCCATCTTGTGTATTTCATCTTTTCCTTCATCAATTTCAATTCTTTTAGAAAAATCACCGTTTTTTTGAATTTCTGAAGCTGTACCTGATATTTTGGCTACGGGATTTAAGGCTTTTTTTATAATTTTATATCCGCCATAAATTATTATTAGCAGTAATAACGGACTTGAAATTAAAATTATTAAAAGCATTCTATTTACTTCATTTGTCAACTTGCTTACTGGGATAATTCCCCTGATCCATTCCCCTTCGGGAGCGTTTATTTTTTTGTCAAAATAATAGTATTTCTCTCCATTTTTTTCATAAGTTCTGACTGTGTTTTCTGCAAAATTTAACGTCAAGTCAAAGCCTCTTGGCGACATTCCAGCCATTTCTATCCCGGCACTATTATACTTCACAAAATAAATCCCGTCATCAAAGTCATCAAACTCATCAGGATTGGAAATCATCTCGGAAGCCATCTCAACTACTGATTCCATAAGCTCCCTCTGATTCAAATCCCCGGTCATCTTGTCTGCAATAGTAAAAGATACGGATAGCATAACCGATATTAAAATTACGATAAAAGCAGTGTACCAGAGGGTTATTTTTACAGTTACAGAGAGATTTTCCCAAATTTTATTTATCTTATTTTTCAATGTTTTCAGCTATTCCTTCCATTTAACTTTTATTAGTTTAATTTTGTAGACTCGAGTATATAATGTATCCGAGTCCTCTTTTTGTAAAAATTATCTGTTTTCCATCTGCTATATTTATTTTTTTTCTAATATTTTTTATCAGAACGTCAACTATATTAGAATCCCCTTCATAATCATAGCTCCAAACATGCTGCTTAATCTGCTCCTTGCTCAAAATCCTGTTTTTATTCTGCATAAGATATTCCAGAACCTCGTATTCCTTTCCTGTTAATTCTATCTGTTTTCCATCCCTTGTTACTGACTTTTCAGAAGTATTCAGAACCAAATTTCCTGTCACAAGTTTATTTGAACTGTTGCCGTATTTTCTTCTCACAACTGCCCTGATTCTTGCCATAAGCTCATTAAAGTCAAATGGTTTCACAATATAGTCGTCTGCTCCCAAATCTAGCCCTGTTACCTTGTCATCTGGGCTGTTTCTCGCAGTAAGTACAAGAATAGCGGTGTGATTTCCTTTATCTCTAAGTTTTTTTATAACTTCAAAGCCATTTACTTTCGGCATCATAATATCCAGAATTACCAGATCGTATTCGCTGTATTTTAAATAATCCAAGGTTTCTTCTCCATCAAAAACACTGTCTACACTGTAACCATTTTTTTTAAGATATTTTGTAACGATATTATTCAAGTCTATTTCATCTTCTGCCAGCAAAATTTTCATTTTAAATATTCCTTTCAACTGTATTTTTTTTTGAGTATATCATAAATTTAATAAATAAAAAAGAGAGTAAATTGAAAATAATACCATCTCAATTAAGCCCTCTGCAAGAATATATTTTAATTTGTTTCTATTAATCTCTCTCTGCTTTCCATTTTACAATTGTACCAGTTACTGCATCAATGTCGAATTCATATTCCCATCCGTTGTAGTAAATTTCACCTTCATAAACCATTTTTCCATTTTCTCTGTCAAGATGGATTTCCTTCACGTGAGAACTGTTTGCTCCTGGTATTTTTTTCAATGCGATTTTTGTTGCTTTGTTTACTCCAATGTAGCTACTTGAAGCAATGTGTCTGTTGTATTTGTGTTTGCTTTTTGCATTTGCAGTTATTGACATTCCTAGTATCATAATTGATAATAGTGTGATACTTAAAATTTTCTTTTTCATGGCTTTTCTCCTTTAATATTCGTTTTTGTTATTCTTTATCTTGAATACATTATAGAACAGTTTTATGAATATAAAATGAATGAAGAAAAATTTTTTGAAAATCTTTTCAGAAAAAAAGGAATAATCCTAATTTTTGATTAGAAAAATTCCTCTATTTATATTATCCGCTATTACGAAGTCCTGTTGCCAGTCCGTTTATTGAAATGTGAATAGCTTTTCTCAATTCTTCTGAATCATCCCCAGCTCTTGAACGTTTTATTAATTCAATTTGCAAATAGTTCATTGAGTCAAAATATGGCAGACGATTTCGCAAGCTGCTTGCCAGTTCTGGATTATCTGCCAGCAAAACATTGTTTCCTGTGATTTTTTTCAAAATGTCAATTGTTAAAACCCATTCCTTTTCAATTTCGTTAAAGATTTTTTGTGCAGTTTCCTGATCACTTGCCAGTTTTACATATTCGGAAAAAATTGATAAATCTGTTTTTGATAAAACCATGTCAACATTTGAAATTGTTGAACGGAAAAATGGCCATTGTTTGTACATATTTTGCAGAATTTCCAGTTTTTTACTATCATTGTCAATCCATTTTGTAAATGCTGTTCCAACACCGTACCAGCCTGGCAGCATTATTCTGGCTTGGGACCATGAGAATACCCATGGGATTGCTCTCAGGCTTTCCAGCGATTGTGTCTTTTTACGTGAGGATGGCCTTGATCCGATATTTAACCCTGCAATAAAGTTTATTGGCGTAACTTCAAAGAAAAAGTCTGAAAATCCGTCTGTATTGTAAACTAAGTCACGGTAGGCATAATAGCTTAATTCTGAAACATTTTCTATTATTTTTTCATATTCTTCCCAGTTTGCATCTTCCACTGTCAATGCAGTTGACTCAAGAGCTGCTGAAACTAATGCTTCCAAGTTTTTCAGTCCTAAATCTGGATTTCCGTATTTAGCACCGATTACTTCCCCTTGCTCCGTAAGTCTGATAGTTCCGTCTGTACTTCCTTCAGGCTGTGCTAAGATGGCTTCATAGCTTGGCCCTCCACCACGTCCGACTGTTCCACCACGTCCATGGAAGAATGAGATTTCCACATCAAATTCACGTCCGATTGCAGTCAGTTCTTTTTGTGCCTTGTATAAGGACCAGCTTGAACTTAGGTATCCACCGTCTTTGTTGCTGTCTGAATATCCTAGCATAACTTCCTGTTTTCGTCCTTTTTTATCCATCCATTTTTTCACTAATGGCAAGTTAAACCATTTTCTCAAAATATCAGGAGCTGCAATTAAATCTTCCACTGTTTCAAAAAGTGGAACAATCTGTAAATCACAAAATTCATTTCCTTCATTTCCTTTTGCAAGATTGGCTTCTTTTAGTAAAATAGCTATCTCTAACATATCTGAAACGCTTGTTGCATGAGAGATCAGATTTTTTTCAATAATTTTATCTCCAAAACGTTCCCTCAGAAATTTTGCCTTTCTGTAAATTGCAAGTTCTGAGGCTAGTGTTTCACTTTGTGGAATTGTCGGATCGCTTAAAATTCTGGGATCGTGTTCCAGTTCACGCAGTAAAATTTCACATCTTGCATCTTCTGACAGACTCAGGTAATCCCCTAGAATGTTTGCACTTTTCAGGAGTTCTGCAACACATACCTCATGAACGCTGGAATCCTGTCTTAAATCAATTGTCGCAAGGTGGAATCCGAATATTTTTGTAGCACTGATTAAGTTGTTTAATTTTCCTTGTGCCAAAAATTCGCTATTGTTCTTTTTAAGTGATTCTGCCACAATTACCAAGTCGTATGTAAATTCGCTGGCTGATTTGTAAGGAATGTCAATCCCGTTTTTTCTTTTTGGTGGTAATAAATCACGGTTGTAATCACATAGATTATAAGCTGTGGCAAGTAGTCTATCCGTTATTGTTGTCAATGCACGACGATATGGCTCACGTGTACGATGTGGTGAAACTTCTCCAGAAGCATCAGCCAGTTTTTGCAGTTCCTCAGTTACATTTGTCATAGAAATTGACATTGACAAATCTCTGTAAATTTCACGAACCACATCCAGATAATGCTGGAATAATTTTATAGCCTGCTCCTGTGCCGACTGCTCCAGCGTGTTTACTGTAACATAAGGGTTTCCATCCCTATCTCCGCCAATCCACATTCCCATTGTAAGCGGAAGCAGAGCCTGAGATTTTAATTCAGAATTTCCCAATGTTTTTGAGATTTCCTGAAATTTATTCATAAGTCGTGGGATTTCATCGAAAAATGTAATGTTGTAGTAACTTAGAGCATTGCTTATTTCATCTGTTACACGCAATTTGGTAGCCCGCAACATCGCAGTTTGCCACCAGATTTGAATACCACGGCTTAAGTCATTCAGCCATTCATTTTCATCAATCTGATGAGATTTTACATTTTCATATTTATCTAGAATATCAGTTAATTTCTTTGTTAAATCCAGAATACTCTTTCTTTGAACCTGTGTTGGATGTGCTGTCAAAACTGGAACAATTGAAACCCTTTCCATAGCTTTCAATATTTTTTCCTGATTAATCCCTTTTTCCTTCAAATTTTTTAATGATTTTTCAAGAGATCCAATCTGCAACTTGTTGGAAATTTTTGCATATCGCTGTTCATGAGTCTGATACACATCTTCAGCGATATTTGCAAGTGCTGAAAAAATCGAAAAACCTCTTATCACACGTAAAATTTCCGCATCAGTAAGATCCGAACAAAAAGACGACAAATTTTTCCTAGCCTCCTGTTTCTGCGTCTTGTAATATTTACTGGAAGCCTCCTTCAATTTTTCAGTAACCTCATAAATATGTAAACCCGCATATCTAAAAATCGTTTCCCCCAGCAAATTGGAAAACAGCTCATTATGAACAAGTAAATCTTCCTGACGTTCATCCAGTTTTACTGATGGCAAAGGAGTTATCGGTAAATTTTTTAAATCCATTTATTTCACACTCTCTTTCTTTTATGGTAATTGTATTTATTGTTTATATTATTTATTTTTTCAATATTTCATCTTTTAAATTATATCATAAAAAGGCTTTATATTAAATAGCGATTTTAAATTATTACAAAATGTGCTATAATTTTAACAAAATAAGACGAGGCAAGGGGGAACAGTCGCCATCCCCCTTGCATCCCCGGCTTGTCTAAGCATTTTTTTGAAATATTCCCAAATTTTATTTGGGAAAGTAGTCTAAACATTTATTATTTGGATAAACCTGAATTACTACGAAATTGAAACTTGCTTTTTAACAAAGGTTATTATAATTCCTTAAACTAATTATAGTCTAAAAATTTTGAAAGAGCTCAGACAGTCAATTTCATTTCAAAAAAATCACGACGTTTTTAATTTGATTAAAATAAATGTGGAAAAATTAAAAAAATTGTTATAAATTTCCGAGATTTTAATTTTTCAGTAAAAGACAACTTGTTTGAGCTTTTCTACTACATTTGAATTGACAATAACTTTATGGAGCGAAAATAACTTTTATTAAAAGCGAGTTTTGTCTTTTTCTGTAAAATTGAAATTCGGGAAGCGGGGATGCAAGGGCATGGCGTCTGATGCCCTTGCGTTAAAATAAGAAATAAGTAAAATAGAAAATATTTATTAATAAAAATAATCTTAAAATTAGATAGATATTTGAAATTAAAAAGAATGTTGAGGGAAAGAAAATGGAAAAAAATTATGATGTATTGGAATTTTATAAGATAGTTAATGAACTTATTGATTTATCAAGATTGGAGAAGACGAAAGAAAAGTTTCTGGATATTGATATTATAAAGGAAAAGTCGGTTTTGGATAAAGAACTTATGCTTATGATGGAGATGATTGACTTTTATAAGTATGATGATGGATTGGAGCTTGCGGGGCTTGCGGATATTACTAAGATGATGAATTCCATTGATATTATTGGATCTTATTTGAGTGCTGAGGATTTGGCGGTTTTGAAGAAAAATTTGACGATTTTTAGGATTTCTAAGAGCAGGGCTAAGAATGTCAGGGATAAATATAGAACGATTTGGAATCTGTTTAGCGATGTTGAGGAAGTTAAGGATATTGAGAACTTTATTTCAGAAGCAATTAATGATGAAGGAGTGTTAAAGGATGAAGCTTCGATTGGACTTCGTGATGTGAGAAGGCAGAAGCAGAATATTAATGCAAATATTAAAGAGAAATTTGACGAGCTGATTTCCAATAAAAGTACGCAAAATGCTATTCAGGAAAGAATAATAACTCAAAGAAACGACAGATATGTAATTGCTGTAAAGACTGATTTTAAAGGGCTTATAAAAGGAATTGAACACGATAGATCTGCAACTGGAAGTACAGTTTACATTGAGCCTTTAAATGTTGTTTCATTAAACAATAAATTGCGTGAATATGAGGCTCGTGAGCGTGAGGAAATTAGAAAAATACTGCTTAGAATTACAGAGCTTGTGAAGACAAAAAAAGAAGAAATTCTAGAAATTAAGGAAATTTTGGAAAGACTGGACTTTATTGATGCGAAAACGACTTATTCAGTTAATAAAAAATGTATTGTTCCAAAAATTATTAACAAGGAATATTTGAAACTGGTTGAAGCAAGACATCCATTGATTGATGAAAATGCGGTTGTGCCGATTAACTTTGAACTTGGGAATCCTGAGAATATAATGCTTATTACAGGGCCTAATACTGGAGGGAAGACAGTAACATTGAAAGTGGCTGGACTTCTTACAATTATGGCATTATCTGGTATCCCGATTCCTGCAAATGAAAAAACTGAAATTGGATATTTTCACAATGTACTGGCTGACATTGGGGACGAACAAAGTCTGGAGCAAAACTTATCCTCATTTTCAGGGCATGTTAGCAAGATAAAAGATATAATTGAACATGCAAACGGTAAATCACTTGTATTAATGGATGAATTAGGAAGTGGAACTGATCCGATGGAAGGAGCGGCTTTTGCAATGGCAATCATTGATTATCTGAACAAAAAGCATGTAACTTCCATAATTACAACCCATTACAGCGAAGTAAAAGCATACGCCTTTAACACAACAGGAATTAAAAGTGCCTCAATGGAATTTGACGTGGAAACGTTGTCTCCAACGTACAGACTGCTGGAAGGAATACCAGGGGAAAGTAACGCCCTTATAATTGCAAGAAAATACGGAATTAGCGAAGAAGTGATTGAAAATGCAAAAAGCTACATAAGTGAAGATAATCAGCGTGTTGAAGAAATGCTAAAATCAATAAAGGAAAAAAATGACGAGCTGGAAACAATGCAGGCACAATTGGAAGCAACAAGAACGGAACTTGACAAGCAAAAGACTACTTATGAAGAAAAAATGATAAAACTTGAAAATGAAAGAAATGAAATTATAAAACGTGCCTACGAGGAAGCTGACAATTACTTGAAAAATATGCAGGCAAAAGCCAAAAACCTGATTGACAAAATTAACAGCGAGGAATCTAAGAAAGAAGATGCAAAAAATGCTCAAAGAAGCCTGAATATGCTACGTGAATCATTTATTACGGATAAAAAGAAAAATGTAAAGGAAAAGAAAGTTATTACTCAAAATGCGGATTTTGCTGTTGGGGAAGAAGTGCTTGTAAAAACAATGAACCAAAATGGAAAAATTTTGAAAATAATGTCAAACAACCGTATCCAAGTCCAAACTGGAATATTAAAGCTGGTTGTATCAACTGACGACATTGTAAAAATCCAGAAGAAAAAAACAAATAAATTCAAAAACTTCGCCTCATTAAAACGAACTTCCCAAGTACGAGGAGAAATTGACTTACGTGGAATGAATGCCGACGAAGCAATCGCAGAACTAGAAACATACATGGACAGAGCAATGCTAACAGGCTACCACGAAATCTACATAATTCACGGAAAAGGAACAATGGTACTAAGAAAAAAAATCCACGAATACCTAAGAACTTCAAAATATGTAACAGAATTTAAAGATGCCAATCAAAATGAAGGTGGAATTGGGTGTACGGTGGTTATTTTGAAGTAGGATTTTTGGATAACAACTTAATTTTCATTGTAGCTTTAAATTAGTGTTAGTATAATTTTAGTAGAAAAAATACTAGGAAGGAACTTATTATGATAGAGATTAAACAACTGTTTGATAAGGAAAAAAGTGAAGCTCTATTATTTGCTAAAAGAGCTTATTTGGAAAGCAAAGATGAAAGTTATACGGAAATGGGTATGGAAACTTTTTGTAGTTTTGTTGACAATAAACAAATAACAGCTTCGTTTAAAATTTTTGGAGCTTTTAAAGATAATGTTTTAAAAGGTATTATTGCAACTGATGAAGAAAAAAGGCATATAACTTTATTTTTTGTAGAAAAATTATCTCAGGGCAAAAAAATTGGAAAAAATTTAATGCAATTTATTTTAAAGAATAATAAAAACTCGTATATAACTGTAAATTCTTCAAGGTATGCGATACCGATATATAAAAAACTAGGTTTTGAAAAAATTGATGAAGAAAAGGAAAAAGATGGAATTAAATTTACTCCTATGAGATTGGTTTTAAAAATTTAAGTGATTTAATTTAATTAAATAACTATTTTTAAATAAAAATTTTAACTTAGAGGAATGGTTGAAGCGTATGAAAATTAGAAAAATTCATATTAAAGAATATAATGGACTTAAAAATTTGAATATAAATTTTAAGAGCAACGACAAAATTTTGGATACAATAATTTTAATTGGAGTTAATGGAAGTGGAAAAACTAGAATTTTAGAAAGCATTTATCATTGTTTTAAAATATTTAGAAGCACAGTTGTTGAATTAGAATTATTTTATGAAAAAAATGAAAATGAAGTTTTAGAAAGTCTAATGGATAGTGAAGGATTGACAGAAATTGAAAAAGAAATGCAAAAGGACATTGAATATACAGATTGTTTACGGAATATTAAATATTATAATGAAGATTACAAAGAAGGAAAAAATCAAACATTAAAAAAATTTTTAATAGAAAATATTAAGATTTTATAAGAAATAATCTAAAAAATAAGAAGATTTTTCAAGGAGAAAAAAATGAAACTTTACAACACAATGACGAATAAAATCGAAGAATTTAAGACAATAGAAGAAAATAAGGTAAAAATGTATGTTTGCGGGCCTACTGTTTATAATTATATACATTTGGGGAATGCACGTCCAATTGTGGTTTTTGATACGTTGGCACGGTATTTTGAGCATAAGGGGATGGAAGTTGAGTTTGTGCAGAATTTTACGGATGTGGATGATAAAATTATAAATAAGTCTATGGAAGAAGGGACTTCTGCGAGTGAGGTTTCGGAAAAATATATAAAATATTTTTTTGAGGATATTAGCAAGCTGAATATTCTTGAGAGTGTGAAAAGACCTAAGGTTACTGAGAATATGTCAGAAGTTATTGAGATTATTCAAAAATTAATTGACAATGGGTTTGCTTATGAGAAAGATGGGGATGTTTATTTTGAGGTGAAAAAATATAAGGATTATGGGAAATTGTCAAATCAGAAAATTGAGGAGCTAGAACTTGGGGCTAGGATTGATGTGTCGGAAATTAAGAAAAATCCAGTAGACTTTGCACTTTGGAAGAAAAAGAAGGATGGAGAGCCGTTTTGGGAATCGCCTTGGGGACAGGGGCGTCCTGGATGGCATATAGAATGTAGTGCGATGGCAAAAAAATATCTTGGGGATACATTTGATATTCATGGCGGTGGACAGGATTTAGTTTTCCCACATCATGAAAATGAGATTGCCCAAAGCAAGTGTGCTTATCACGGAAACTTTGCAAATTACTGGCTTCACAACGGATTTATTCAGATAAATGGCGACAAGATGTCAAAATCGTTAGGAAATTTCTTTTTACTTCGTGAAATACTTGAAAAATTTTCTGGGAATGTAGTAAGACTTTTTATTCTAAGTACGCATTACCGAAAGCCAATTAATTTTTCATTTGAGAATATGGAGGATACGAAAAAAGCATTGCAAAATATTGTGAAATCAATGAATAAATTTGAAGATATTGTTGAAAAATATAAGAATGAAAAAATAGAAAATATTAAAAATTCAGAGTTTTCTCAAAAAATTGATGAATTTGATAAAAAATTTGAATTTGCGATGGATGAGGATATGAACACGCCACAGGCACTAGCGACAATTTTTGACCAAATTCGAGAGACGAATAAATTTATTTCCACAAAAGGAGAGGAGTTTTCCACAATTTATGTGGAAATTAAAAAATCTTATGATTCTTTGAAACAAAAATTGGAGAATGTGTTTGGGATAGCGATTGAAGTAGAAAATGCTGTGAAGGAGGAAGATGGAGAAAATATGGAATTAACAAAAAAATTAATTGAATTACTGATAAAATTACGAAGTGAGGCAAGAAGCGAGAAAAATTTCAAGTTATCTGATGAAATTCGGGATGAGTTGAAGAAACTTGGCGTGGAAATTAAGGATAATAAGGATGGAAGTACAGATTATAATTTATTGTAATTTTTGATTTAAAAAGAGGGAAAAAATGAAAAATATTTTAGTAGGAGTTACAGGGGGAATTGCGGCATATAAATCAGCTGGAATTGTATCGCTTTTGAAAAAGAAAGGATATAATGTAAAAGTTGTGATGACTGAAAATGCTACAAAAATCATTGGACCTTTGACTCTTGAAACTTTATCAAGAAATAGAATTTATGTGGATATGTGGGACAGTAATCCGCATTATGAGGTGGAGCATATTTCACTTGCGGATTGGGCGGATATGGTTTTGATTGCACCTGCGACTTATAATATAATTGGAAAAGTTGCAAATGGGATTGCAGACGATATGCTTACAACGGTTCTTGCTGCTCTTTCAGTTAGAAAGCCAGTGTTTTTTGCTTTGGCGATGAATGTAAATATGTATGAAAATCCGATTTTAAAAGAGAATATTGATAAACTGAAATCTTTTGGATACAGGTTTATTGATGCAGAGGAAGGACTGCTTGCCTGCAATTATAGTGCCAAAGGCAGAATGAGTGAGCCAGAAGATATTGTTGACGAAATAGAAAGGTATAGTATTTTTTCAAAAATAGAAAATTTTGATACTGCACTAAAAGGTAAAAAAATTCTTATAACGAGTGGGCGAACAAAGGAAAATATTGATCCTGTCAGATATTTGTCAAATAATTCAAGTGGTAAAATGGGATATTCACTTGCTCAGGCGGCTGCTGATCTGGGAGCAGAAGTAACTTTAATTAGCGGGCCTACGGATTTGAAAGTTCCAAATGGACTTGAAAACTTTATTTCTGTAGAATCAGCACTTGAAATGTACGAAAAAGTGGATGAATTTTTTAAAAATACTGATATTTTCGTAGCTTGTTCGGCAGTTGCTGATTACAGACCAAAGGAATACAAAAACGAAAAAATAAAGAAATCTGATTCAGATTTGGTTATAGAATTGGTTAGAAATCCTGATATTTTGCTAGAGATGAGTAAGAAGAAGGAAAAACAGCTATTAGTTGGATTTGCGGCAGAAACTAATGAGATAAGGGAAAATGCCTTAAAAAAGCTGGAAAAGAAAAATTTGGATATTATAGTGGCAAATAATGCGTCTGTAATGGGCAGCGATGAAAATGTGATTGAGATTATTAAAAAAGATAGGACTTCGGTGGAAATTAGTCAGAAAAGTAAGATGGAGCTGGCTTATGATATTTTGAGTGAAGTTGTTTGTGAATTGAAAAAGAGATAAAGTTTTTTAAAATTATTAATGTGTTGATTTTTATAAGTTCATTGATTTTGTAAAAGGGAGAATAAATTATGAAATCTGAAAAACAAAAGATAAAAAAAGTGTACATGCTGTATCATAGAGATGAAAAGGATGATGATAAATTAATAGGCTTTTTTTCAACAAAGGAAAAGGCATTGGAAATTGTTGATAAATGGAAAGAAATGAAAGGTTTTAGGGATTTTCCTGAAGGATTTAAAATAGAACCATGATAATTGGGAAAGATTACTACACAAAAGGGTTTAAATCTAAAAGCCTTAAATAATTAGGAGATCAACTATGGGAATATGGATTTTATCACATGGATATGATTATGGAGATGTCTATGATAAATATAAGTGGAATGAGGAAGCAAGGTTTTTAGGTGCCTATTATACAAAGGAAGAAGGATTGAAGGCACTGGAAAAATATAAAAAAATTAAAGGATTTTGTTCACATTTGGATGGGTTCTGGCTCGAAAAATGTCATTTGGATAAATATGCTGGATGGGAAGGTGGTTATGTTACTTATTATAGAGAAGATGATGTAGAAATTGACAATTCAAAAAATCAAAAATTATACGTACTTTCTCATTTTTATTACATTGGTAAAGATAAAATAAAAGAAAAACATCGAATTTTATCAGTATGTTCGTCAAAATTAGAAGCTAGGAAGAAAATAAAAGAATATCAGAAAATAGAAGGATTTTCTTCACATATTTCTAATTTTTACATTGAAGAATATATTTTGGATGAAGAAAAAAATAAATAAAAGAAGGAGAGGCTATATAAATTTAGCAAATTAACTATGGATAATGAAAATAAGAATTTAGAGAATAAAATTGAAGAAAAAGGGAAAAGTAAAAATTCAAAATCTGGCAAGAAAACAGGGGTAATTTTGGGGATAACGGCTTTATTAATTTTAGGAATTATAATTTTTGGAATGATATTTAGCAGGAAAAATATTAATTCTGGAAATAATGTCGTGAATGAAGAAGAGGATGATAAGATTTTCAGGATTGATCCGATAAAGAATCCGCAAGTTACCTATTATAATTTTCGTGGGGAAGTTTATCCTGACTGGGCTAAATTTGGGCTGACTCGGAGCAATGGGGCAAGAGGACATCAAGGGATTGATATTTTTGCATTGCCGGGAACGGATGTTTATGCTGTGCTGGATGGGAAAATTGTGGATATGTATGTGGATAAAACAGGGTATGGATTAAATTTTTACTTGGAAGTTGATCCAAAGGAACTTGAAAAAATAAAAAGAAAAAATTTCAAGCCTAAAGAAAGTGCAAGAGAATGGGCATATAGCCCAAATTATGATTCCAATACAATGCAGATAAAATATATCAGATATTGTCATTTGAGCAAAGTAAATGTAAAAATTGGAGATACAGTAAAGGCTGGGCAAGTGATAGCTAAATCAGGCGTGACAGGAAATGCAAGTGGGACACACGCTCCACATCTTCATTTTGAAATAGCCTTTGAAATGCGTGGAAAAGGGCTTATAAACAGAGTTGATCCAGAAATGTACTTTAAAATAAAAAATGGGGATAAAATGACGAAACAAGAGATAAAAGCTCAAACTGAAGCAGCTAAAACAGAGTGGTTTGAAACAAAGGGCTATGATGCCGGCTTTAGAGATAAGAGCATATTTGTAGAAAAAAAGGAGAATCCAGATGGAAGCAAGATGGGGAAAAATATGAAAAAAGCCAGTAATTTGAAAAGTAAGAAAATTAGAAAAAAATAATTTTTTTAATTAGCAATGATGACACTTAGGAGGAAATTTTTATGGAATTATTTGATAAATTATTTAAGAAAGAAAATGAAAAAGAGAATGATGCTGAAACAGTTTCTGAAGAAATAAATACAGATGGCTGGGATGCTATTACAGAAACTTTTAATAAACTTTATCCAGACCAGAAAAATCCATTGCATTATGCGGCAATGATAAAATGGAGATTTGGTGGAAATGATCCTTTGGATGGTATTAGTATTTATGATGGAGGAAATTATTGGCACTTTGTTACTTATGGATTGTCTGAACTGCATGAAAAAGTAAGTGAAAATGCAGAATATAGCGGTTATGGAATGGAATTTACATTAAAATTAAAAAAAGATAATTATGCTGATGAGGAAGCTGAATTAAAGGGAATTTGTGGAATTTTGCAAACAATTGCAAGAGCGACATTTTCTAGTGGAGAAATATTTAGACCATATGAATATTTATACACAGGGCAGACGGAAGGAATGGATGTAAATAAAAAATCAAATATTACAGGATTTATTACTATTCCTGATGAAAAAGCTGGAATAATTGATACAGTTAACGGAAAAGTGGAATTTATACAATTTATCGGAGTAACTGATAATGAACTGAAAGCAATTCAAAATAAAGAGACAACTGTTAAAGAATTATATGAAAAATTAAACAGCGATGTAACAAACTATAGTAGAAAATCAGTGTTTTAAATAAAAAAGAGAGTATAAAGGACAAATTCCTGAATATTCTCTTTTTTCATTTATTCACAAGTTTTATTTTTTCTCCCAAATTTTTAGATAAATCAAGTTTCTTTATTTTATTTTTATATTTTGCATAATTATGCGTTGGTAACAAGCGTTATTAATTCTTCAATAGTTTTTGCACCAACTGATTTTTGCTCTCCGTTTATGAATACAACCGGTACTGCCTGAATATCTTTTTCTTTTGCTTCTTCAAAAAATACTGCACTATCTACCATTGTTGCTGTGATGTTTTTATTATTTGATGAAATTAGGTTTAAGGCTTGAACTACATCTGGACAATGTGTGCAAGATAACGAAACAAACGTTTCAATATTTACAGGCTTATTAACTGATTCAACTTTTGAAAGCTGTTCCCCTTCCAGTTTTTTTCCAAGTCCCGCAAGTCCTAAAACTGCTAGAATAAAACTGTTGAATTCATGTCCTCCAGGAATGCCTGAAAAATTAATTCCAGTATTTTCTCCATCTTTTAAAATTGTAAAAGATGTTGGACGAGTAATGTTTGCTTTTTCCAAATCAGTCTTATCGTTTTCAAATGTTTTTTTCACATAGTTTACTTTTTCAGAAATAGCGTCTACTTCCTGCAAGAAACTATCCAATTCTTTTGATTTATCACTGTCATTTAAAAATGAAACTAACTCAATATTTCCATTAATTTTGTCAAAATAACCTTTTAACTGTTCTACGATATTGCTATCTAATAAAGCCATTTTCCCTCCTTCTGATTTATATAAAATTTTCAAAATCAAACGGAAAAATTAGATTAATTAGAGGTTTGATAATACAGTCAATTTTTGAGTCTGATTTTGAATAATGCTGTTATTTAAGTTATTTATAAAAGTTTAAAATTATTAGATTTTACCTACTAAATCTAATCCTGGTTTTAAAGTAGCTTCTCCTTCTTTCCATTTTGCTGGACAAACTAATCCTGGGTTGTCAGCTACGAATTTTGCAGCTTTTGCTCTTCTTACTAATTCTGATGCATCTCTTCCGATTCCTTCGTCATTTACTTCATAAGCAACAATTTTTCCATCAGGATTTACAACGAAAGTCCCTCTGTAAGCTAGCCCGCTTTCTTCATTCAATACTTCAAATTCTCTTGAAATAGCTTTTGTTGGATCTCCAATCATTGTGTATTTAACTTTTCCGATTGCTTCTGAGTGATCGTGCCACGCTTTGTGGGTAAAATGAGTATCTGTACTCACTGAATAAACGTTAAATCCTAATTTTTCCAATTCTTCCCTGTGATCTTCCAGATCTTCCAATTCAGTTGGGCACACAAATGTAAAATCAGCTGGATAAAATACGAAAATATTCCATTTCCCTAACATATCCTTTTCAAAGTTCACTTCTCTGAATTCTTCGTTTTGATAAGCCTGAGCTGTAAAGTTTTCAATTTTTTTTCCTATTAAAGACATAATTTCCTCCTAATTTAATAATATTATTATTTTTAATTTGAAATGATTACAAATATTTCTTGATTACATTATATCATAAAAAATTATTTTGTCAAATAAAATTTAATGTTTGTATTTCAAAGAAATTATGATAAAATTTTATTATGTATTTCGGTATTTTTAAACTTAAGATGTGTAGAAAATTAAATGATTTGAAAAATAATAAAAATTTTTAAATTTGATTTCAGAAAAGTTGTGTAAAAGTAAAAGGGAAAGTGAGGATAAATATGTATAAAGTATTAATCGTTGATGATAATAGGCAGATTGTGTCAATACTGGCAGAATATTGCAAAAAGAATAATTTTATTGTAAGTACAGTTTTTAATGGGGAAGATGCTTTGAAGGAAATTAAGGAAAATGAGTTTGATATAGTGCTGCTGGATGTAATGATGCCAAAAAAGGATGGTTTTGATGTATGCAGGGAAGTGCGTACTTTTTCAAATGTTCCGATTATAATGATTACGGCACGGGGAGAGGACTATGAGAAAATAATGGGGCTAGAAATAGGGGCAGATGACTACATTGTGAAGCCGTTTTCACCAGGAGAGATTATAGCTAGAATAAATGCAATTTTACGTAGAATAACACCTAAAAATGATGAAAGTGCAAAAATTTTCACATTTGACAATCTTGAGATCGATTTGAATAACTTTACGGTAAAGATAAATGATGAAATAATTTCGTTGACTAAGAAAGAAATAGAGATTTTATGGACTCTTGCAACAAATCAGAACAAAGTTTTTACAAGAGAAAATTTGCTGGATTTAATTTGGGGATTTGACTATTTTGGAGAAAGTCGTACTGTTGATACACATATAAAAAGGCTTCGTGCAAAACTGGATAATTATGAGCACGAGAAGTGGAATATTAAGACAATTTGGGGAGTTGGCTACAAATTTGATATTTTGGAAAAATAAAAAAAGGGAGTGAATTTTTTAGATGAGCAAAAAAATTAGAAAAATTCTGTTTAATGGAGAGGAGTATCCGCCAGAAACATTTCGGTTGGGAATGATGCTGTGCATGGTTGGAGGATTTATGGACGCATACACATTTATTACCCGTGGAAAAGTCCTTGCTAATGCACAGACTGGGAACATTGTTTATTTAGCGATAAATTTAGGAAAAGGGGAGCTTGGGAAATCCTTCTATTATTTTATGCCAATTTTATTTTTTGCGTTGGGAATATTGTTTACTGAACTTATCAAAACAAGATTTGAAAAGCATAAAATTTTTAGATGGCAGCAAATTGTAATAATTTATCAAATCATAATAATGTTTTTTATTTCTTTTGTTCCAAGCGGAAACTGGAACATCGTTGTAAATATAATTATGTCCTTTATCGCTGCAATTCAATATCAGTGCTTTAGAAAAATTAGAGGGTTAGCAGGAGCGACAACAATGTGTACAGGAAACTTGCGAAGCGGAATGGATAATTTAGTTAAATATATCAAAACTGAGGACAAATCACATTTAGAAAGTTTCTGGATATATTTAGGATTAGACGGCTTTTTCCTTATCGGATCATTACTTTGCGTAATTTTAGTAAATATATTTGGAATAGCTTCTCTGTTAGTTTGCTGTATTTTATTAGTTTTTGTATTTGTGATAATGTTTAAGGAAACTATTTAGGAAATTTATTAAAAGGAAATATATGGATAAAAATAAATTAAAAGAAGAGTGGCTGAAAGAAGAAAAAATGGCACATATACATGGATGGGATTTTTCTCATATTTATGGACGTTATTCAGAAGAGGAAAATTTACCTTGGGATTTTAGAACAGTCATAAATAAGTATCTGAAAAATAATATGAAATTGCTGGATATGGAAACAGGTGGTGGAGAGTTTTTGCTTTCATTAAATCATCCAAAACATAACACATCATCAATTGAAGGTTATCAGCCAAATGTTGAACTGTGTAAAAAAGTATTGCTGCCATTGGGAATAGATTTTAAAGAAGCGGATGGAGATGAAAAACTCCCATTTGAAAATGAATATTTTGACATAATTACCAATCGGCATGGGGCTTATAATGTTACAGAATTAAAAAGAGTCTTGAAAAAAGATGGAATTTTTATTACACAGCAGGTAGGGGCAGAAAATGATAGGGAACTTGTTGAAATATTACTACCTAAATATAAAGATTTACCGTACGCTGAGCATTATCTCAATATTAAACAGCAGGAAATTTCTGAACAAGGATTTGAAATATTAGAAAGTGGGGAAACATTTCAACCAATAAAGTTTTTTGATACAGGAGCTCTTGTATGGTTTGCAAAAATTATTGAATGGGAATTTCCAAATTTTTCAGTCGAAAGCCATCTTGACAATTTGTATAAAGTACAGGAAATAATTGAGTCAAATGGAGCAGTGGAAGGAAGAATTCATAGATTTTATATTGTGGGTAAGAAGATTTGAAACAGTAAAAATCAGAAATACAGGAAATCGGAAAAAATTATTAAAAGATAAAAGGGATTGGAAAGGCGGTAAAAATAATGAATCTTATAGATAAAAATACCAAAGTTTACTATATAAGCACTTTTTTACTATTTTTAGCTTCCACAATGCCACATTCCATTTTGACTGTACTTTTTCTGAAAAAAGGCTTGTTAATGTCGCAGATTGTGCTAATGCAGTCTTTTTTTAACCTTTCAATGATTATTTTTGAGATTCCAAGTGGAGTAATGTCGGATTTATATTCACGAAAAAAAGTCTATATTTTATCATTGCTTACATTGATTATAACTTTTTTCCTAATTATATTTTCTAAAAGCCTGTTTTGGTTATCAGTCGCATATACAATATATGGATTGGCAAATGCACTAGAAACTGGAACAATTGATGTAGTTTTAATAAATAGTTTGAAAAATAATGAAACTGGATTGCAAAAATTTTTAAAATATCAAAAGCAAATTTCGACTTTTTCTTCTATTTTAGGTTCAGGAATAGGATTTTTACTTTATTTTAAGATAGGTGTAAATATTTATTTTATTTCTATTACTTTGATACTTCTCAATATATTGCTAACAGCCTTATTTTTTTCCGATGAGAATAAAAAAGCAAATGAAAATATAAACTTTCAAATTTTTAAAAAGCACATAGCCGAGTGCATTTCTGAATTGAAAGAAAAAAGAGTAATGAAATATTATTTTATATTTTTTGGAATTATACAAATTTTTATTCAAAGCCATTTTCAGTTATGGCAAAAACTTTTTTTAGATAAAGGAATTGGAGAAAAGAATTTTTTTGTAATGTATGTGCTGTTTCAAATAATTGTAATTATTGCATACAATACAAATATTCTGCTTATAAATACGAAGAAATTGTATTTATTGTTAATTTTAATATTTTTAATGGCAATAACTGTAATAATATTAAAAAATAATCTAATATTTACAGGGATATACCTAATATTATGTACAATTTTTTTTATAATTAACTATTATTTTGAATTTCACTTTAATAAAATCTTGTCAAAAGAAAAAATAAGTGCAATAACTTCAATGAAATCATTTTTTTCAAGGATTTTTTCATTCGGAACGTTATTTGTTTCTAGTTTATTATTAAGAAAAATTAGTGTTGTTAATTTATTTGTGATAAATGTTACAGTTGTTATTTTTGTGGTTATGTATTTAATTTTTAGAATTAATAAATCTGTTCGACAACCTTGAATAAAGAATAATATCAGGGCATAAAATAATACTGGTTATGAAAATGATAAATAATGTTGAAAGAAAAAAAAACTTAAAGAAGAAAAGATGTTCAAGGTATTTTTATATAAAAAAAGATAATAACAATATTCAATTCAATGTTTCTGAGGAAGAAATAAAGGAAAAATTTGGAAATGTAAAATTTAATGAAACTCCAGATGAATTTATAAATAAATACGGCATAACAAATTAATATGGCTAAAGCTATAGTAGAACAATATGAAAAAAGAAAAAATGAACTACCTATTGGAACAAGACAAAATATTGTAATTGACGCTAGAGGACAAGGAATTACAGCTGTACAAGAAAAAGAAATAACCCAGAAAATAATTGAAAAATCTAATGGAACAATAAAAAAATCAGATATAACAATATGGAAATAGAAAGGAAGAAGAAATGGAAGAATTATCAACAAAAGAATACAATGAACTATATAAGAAATATTTTAAAGAAATTTTTAATAAACCAATGAAAGACTTTGGATTTAAAAAGAAAGGAACAGGAAAATTTTTTAAATTAAATAAACTAGGATTATTTGAATATATAGGTTTTTTCAGATATTATCATGAATTAAGAGTAGAGTATGCAATAATACCGATATATAGTTATATAATGAAAAATTCTATAGGAAATGGTAGTGAGACAGAATTTGTAGATTTGGACGGAGAAGAAAAGATGGAAAAAGGGATGAAAAGTATTTTAGAAGAAATAAAAAACAAAATAATCCCTTGGTTTAAAAAATATGAAGATTTAGATACTTTTTTTGAAGAAATAGTAGGAAATGATAAATTATATATAGGAGCAGAAATTTATAGATATTTATTTAGAGCTACTACTTTTGCAAAGTTTAAAAAATATTCAAAAATACAGGAAAATATTGATAAAGTAAGAGAAGAATATAATAAATATTCAAAGAGATATGACTTTTATAACGATATATTAAAAGAAGCAGTTACATTAGAAGAAAAATTAAAAGAAGGAGAAGAAAGCGTAGAAAAATATATTGAAGAAATGGAATATAAATCACTATTATATAGAAAAATGGAGAAATTGTTGAAAAAATAGTGATAAAAAATAAAGCTAATTTTTAAAATAATCGTTGTTGTAAAAGACAGCGGTTATTTTTTGTTTTGAAATAGGATCATATTAGCCCTATAACAAAAAAATTTTGCATCAGGTAGGATATTTTTTATACCCAAAAACGATTTAACAAACGCTATGGCTTAATATTGTGTAATATGAACTTTATCTTCATTTTCAATCAATTTCTCAAATTCTCCAGTTGTTTCAGTTCTTTTTATTCTCCATTTAAAAAGGGAGAAAATAAACAAATTCTGAATATTTCTCCCTAATTTACTTTTATTATTAATTTTTAAAAACAAATTTCTTGATTAAAAATCATTTTTTAAAATTTCCCCTTTTCTTAAATCGCTTCTCATTTTTTGAATAATATCATCCATTTCATCCAGTTTTTTCAAAATTTTCTTTTCTTCAGGGCTTGTCGTAATAATTTTATTGATTCCACCATTTTTTATTATAATTCGTTTGTCTGCTATTAGTGCTAATGTTGGGTCGTGTGTTGCCATTAATACGATTTTGTCTGATGAAACAAGCAATTCCAAGGCTTTTTTCCTGTCAATTCCTGCATTTTCAATTTCGTCAATTAGGACAATTGGAGATGAGCTTAAAATGGCTGTGTCGGCAATCATTAAAGCACGGGATTGTCCACCACTTAGGGCTGTGATTGCAGTAGTTAAGTCAAATTGCTCTCCAGCCAGATTGTTTGCAGCAGTAATGATTTTTTCTACAGTTTCATCAATGTCTTCAATCATTCGGCTTTGAGCATGCAATTCTAGAAATTCCTTTACTGATAAATCCATAACGAAATTCATGTTTTGTGATAGTTGTGCGACTAATTTGTTGTTTGAGGAATAACGCCATTTTTTGTCTGGAAGTTCACCGTTTATAAGGATTTGACGCTGTGTTGGCGTGTCTTTCTGGGCAGTCCATTCGATGTCGGCAAGAAGTCTTGATTTTCCAGAGCCTGTAGGCCCTACAATGGAAATAATTTCTGATTTATGAATATCAAGCCGCTCAAATCCCTCTTTATTCCCAGATTTATCTTGCCCACCGACAATTGTAAGCATATCAATCGAATTTTCCTCTTCCATTCCCAAAAAAAGTTTCATCTGCTCAATGTAGTCAACAAGACTTTCTTCAATTTTTTCCACATCCAGTGCAAAGTCCTCGATTTTATCTTCTGCAAAAGTTACGATGAACTCGTGAAATGTCTTATTCTGAAAAGTTTCCACAGGCAAGTTATTTTCTGTAAAAAAGTTTTCTGCAAAGGGATATTTATTGCTAAGTTCCCTAATAGTCAATTTATTTATCAAATCGTTATTTTTCATATTTTTTCCTTTTTTATTATTTTTATCAATTTTTTTATTGCTGTAAATTCATTTTTCGGACATTACCCATCTGGTATTTTTCACCAATTCTCTTTTCTCCTAAGCAGTAAGAGCAAAGTGCCGATGGCATTGGAAATCTAAGTTCCATTCCTTGAACGCTGTCTATTTCCAGTTCTTTTTCGTAAAGAAGTGTACTTAATTCGTACGCTCCTTGTCCAGTAAGCCCGTTAACGTGCATTGTTACAGCTTTTGGATTTACAGAGTTCACACGTGAGGCAAAAACTTCACGTTCAGCTTGTGAAACAATGTCCCCTTTTGTAATAATCACAATATCAGCGGCTTTTAATAATGGTCCAATCTTTTTAGGTGTATTAATTCCTGATAAATTGTCGATTACACAGACTCCCTTGATGTCCTTGATATATGGCGAACATCTGTTGCAAAGTCCTGCCGATTCTGTAATTAATATTGAAAGTCCAAGACTGTTTCCCCATTGCACGACTTCCTCGATATTTGATACGAAGAAATGGTCTGGGCATAAAGCTCCTGAAATCCCTTTTTTTACTGGGATTCCTGCTTTTGCGTATAATTTGTCATCATCTGTGTAAAGGCAGTCGAATTTTACTACTCCAACTGACATTCCTTGTGATTTTAAGGCTTCTACTGTTTTTAGAATAACGCTTGTTTTTCCTGATGATGGTGGGCCTGAAAATATTATTAAATTCATAGTTGATCTCCTTTTTTATTCTTTTAAATTTTATTGTGCAAGGCTTTTTTGTACATCATTATTAAATTCTTCTTCACATTCACGAATAATTTTCCCAATATCATGGCTATAAATAAAATCCCAGCCAATCCATTTAAAATTCTGATGTTCTTCTAAATGGTTATCCACATTTGGATTTGTTGATGGGAATTTTCCATTTGCAGAAAAAATTGTTCCAATCTCATTTGACATGAATAAGTCCATAAATGGCTTGATTTTATCTGCCTTAGATTTTTTTGTAATCATAAATATTGGGCTTAGCAAAGCTCCATCTTTTGGCCATACAGCTTCCAAGTCTCCTGATCCATCAATCATTTGTGAAAAGAAGTATGGAATAATGCTGACAGCAGGGGCTTCAGGTGTTCTAGTTCTGGCTTTTACCATTTGAGCAGGGTGCAAGCTCTTTTTGTATGAACGTGCCAATTTATGTATCCCATCCATTCCGAAATCTTTGTAAAGATTTGCAAGAAGGGCATTAAACAAGTCCAAATCAGCCATTGGCAATGCAACTGAGTCTTCAAATTCGTCATTTAACAAGTCTGCCCAAGTTTCTGGTGCTTTTCTATCTCCTAAAGAAGTCTTGTTTATCAAAAATATTGCTGGCACAACTCCCATTATTGCGTAACGCTTTTTAGGATCCCGCAAGTCAATAGTTTCGTTGCAAAAATCTTTATTCATATTTTCAAGGTGTGTTTCAAAAATACCATTTTCCATATATTGTCCCATCAAATTCTTATCAAAAAAAAGCTCAAATCCAGCCGAAAGCAATATATCCGAAACTTTGTCAGGATTACCTGTCTTAACTTTTTCTACAACCCAGTCAAGCCCTAAATTTGCTGATTTCAAGGTATATGAAATAGTATAATCGTTTTTCTCGTTCTGTTCGTTTACCCAGTCTTTTATACCTTCTAAAAGTGGTATTCTGATAGGACAAGGCAGAACTCCTTCAATTATCAAGTCGCTATTTTCATCAGCTTTACTTTCATCCAGTGAAACATCAACATCTGCATCTTTTTGCAAAAATGTTTCCAGCTTTTCAACAAACAGTTCCTGATTA
Source organism: Leptotrichia trevisanii DSM 22070 (assembly GCF_000482505.1). NCBI lineage: Bacteria > Fusobacteriati > Fusobacteriota > Fusobacteriia > Fusobacteriales > Leptotrichiaceae > Leptotrichia > Leptotrichia trevisanii. The sequence continues at coordinate 37,266 of NZ_AXVL01000009.1, read as the reverse complement.
ATTTTTTTTGACATAAGTGCCATTCTTAACTTAATATTTTTCCCCATAACCTCAAGCATCTGCTTATTTTTTAATTGCTCAAATCCATTTGCAATAAAAAAATCCAAAGCTTCAGGATATTTATTTATAATTTCATAAAGTGTATCATCTAAACTAAACATATTAATTTTTCTCCTTTAATTAAGTAAAATCTTAAATATTTAAAAAAGAGTCTTGTTTAGAAAAATATTTTATGACTCTTTTTAATAAGTTTTGTAAAATTGTCCAGTATAATAAATTATAACATAAAAAAAATAGAAAAAGTGTGATGTGTGTTACAAGAATAAATTAAGAGGTGTTGTATATTCAAATCTTTTCAGAGTTCTTTTGATAAAATTAAATAATTTTTAGGTTTGAGTAGAACAATCATAGCTTTTTAGCTTAGTTTTATTATAAAATTAAAAAAATAGGCAATAACAAAGTTTGTACAAAAAAATCCTTGAAATTAAATTGAAAAGATGGTATGATTAAATATAATGAATTATATAAAGTTTGTTTAAATAAAGGCTTTCAGAAATAATAAAAATGTGTTTTTTGAAAAGGAATTAGTTTTATTGATTTTAAAAGTTAAAAAATAAAAACAAACTAGTGTTGCAGTTACAAAAGCATAAATAATTGGAACTAGGAGATGAATTGAGTTTATTTGTTTTAAAAATAATTGGATTAATAACAATGTTTTTGGATCATTATCAAGTTATAATTGGTGGAAGTGAGATATTGAGGGTTATTGGAAGGATTGCCTTTCCGATATTTGCATTTACGCTTGGTGAGGGGTATGTACATACACGGGATTTGAAAAAATACTTGCTTCGGATATTTGGATTTGCAGTGGGTATTCAAGCACTTTTTGTGTTATTTGGATATGGTTATGCTATCAATATATTTTTCACATTATCCCTTGGACTTGTTGCAATTTATATTTTAAATTTGAGAAAAAATTGGATAAAAGAGCCTTTTATGAAGATTATAAAAATCATTTTGATTGCTGCTATATTATATTTGGCTCAAAAATTTCAATTGGATTATGGGGCTTATGGGATTTTATTAATAATGATTTTTAATATTTTTAGAAATGATAAACTTAAAATATTAATGAATTTTCTTATATTAAATGTTTTTAATATAATTTTTCCAAATGTTTTTCAAATTGTTGATGTGCAAATTTTTTCACTAATTTCATTGATTTTTATTTTTATGTATAATGGGAAAAAGGGAAGAAGTATGAAATACTTTTTTTATTTATTTTATCCAGTACATTTTTTTATTTTAGGAATAATAAAGTTTTTTTTAGAAAAGAAATAATAACTTTAATATAAAAATTTAATTATATAAATTTTTGGAGAGGGAAAATGACAAAAAAGGAAAGATTGAAAAAAGTATTTCCGATATTAGAAAAAAAATTTGGGGTTCCAAGAGCTGCCTTGGAGTTTGAAACGCCTTATCAGCTGATGGTTGCAGTGATTTTATCGGCTCAGTGTACCGATGCACGTGTAAACATTGTTACAAAGGAGCTGTTTAAAGTTGTAAAAGAGCCGAAGGACATTAGGAAAATGGATTTGGCAACGCTGGAAAAGTACATAAAATCAACAGGTTTTTATAAAAATAAAGCCAAAAATATAAAATTAAATGCTGAAATGATGCTTGAAAAATATGGCGATGTGATTCCAAAAGAACTTGAAAAGCTGGTAGAGCTGCCAGGTGTAGGGCGAAAAACAGCAAACGTTGTTTTAGGTGAACTTTGGAACATTCGTGAAGGAATTGTTGTAGATACACACGTCAAAAGATTGTCAAATCTTATTGGTTTTGTAAAAAGTGATAACCCTGAAATTATCGAGCGGGAATTAATGAAACTGGTTCCAAAAAAGCATTGGTTTGTATATTCACATTATATGATTTTACATGGGCGGGATAAATGTATTGCCAGAAGGCCTAAATGCGATATATGTGAAATTCGGGATTATTGTAAATATAATCTGGATAATCTGAAAAAAAGCGGAATTAATAATTAATAAAAATAATTATGATAAAATTTTTAGATTATTTGTGAATAATTTAGAAAATAAATTTTTAAAATATAAATATAGATGGAAAGGAAAAGGATGTATAAGAAAGTAAAAAGAGTTTTGGTTTTGGGAGTGTTAGCATTATTCGCAGCTTTAGTTTATGCGGAAGGGGAGCAGGAAACAGGTGCTACAAAAGAAAGTGGTGTCACTGTCAGGGAAGAAAAATCTAAAAGTTCAACTTTGAAGGAACATGGTGGATATGATGAAATTGAGCAGGCAACAAGACGGGGATACGAAAAAAGTTCTAAACACGGTAAAAAAAGAAAACATTCACAGTTTGAGGAAAATGGTGAAAATATCGGGAATGAAGCAGATTTAAAAAATCATAAGGGAAAAGACAATAGTAAAAATAAGACGGCAAAAAATGATAATAAAGCGGTGCCAAAGAAAAAACTTGTGCAGGCAGTAGAGCATGAACATGAAGGGGTTTCCCACTATTATGGCGAAGTTATAAAATTCATTGCAACTACAGATGGAAAAGTTTTGAAGGATAAAATGTCAAGACAGAAACATCCAATTGCTTCACTTACAAAAGTTATGAATATTCTTGTGGCACTTGATCAAGTTGACAGGGGAAATGCAAAACTGGATGACAAAGTATGTTTTACACCAGAAATAGTAAATATGGGCGGTAGTTGGTTAAATGCCAAGGCTGGAGATTGCTACACATTAAAGGACTTGCTGCGTGCAGAGATTATTTACTCGGCAAACAATGCGGCGTACCTAGTGGCATATCATATTTCAAAAGGGAATATGGATAACTTTGTAAAATTAATGAATGACAAGGCAAGAGAACTTGGAATGAATGATACACATTATTACACTCCTGCGGGACTTCCAACTTCGATGACTAATAAGGATATGGACGTTTCAACAGCATACGATATGTATCTGCTTGGAAGAAGAGCTGTAAGAGATGAAAGATTGAGAGCATGGATGAAAGAATCTGAACTTGTGTTGCAAAATTCAGAAGGCGAAGATGTGGTTTATAACAATAGAAACCATTTGCTTGATAAATTCGGGATTTATGGCTTAAAGACAGGATTTCATGCACAAGCTGGATATAATATGATTGTTTCAAGTAAAATTGGGAATCTGGAAATTATTTCCGTTACACTTGGAAATAAAAGTGATGACGCAAGAACTGAGGATCAGAAGCAGGAATTTACAAAACTGGAAGAACGAATGATACCAGTTTACAAGGAAGGACAGGAACTTGGAAACACATTTAAAGTCAGAAATGCAGAAAAAAAAGAAATAAAAGGTGTTTTATCAAGCAATGTATATCAATTGGATAATACAAATTATAAATTTAAGATAAAAGATTTACAAGTTACCGCTGAAAAAGAAGGGATTGCCAAAGGCGATGTGATTGGTAAGCTGGAAGTGCTGTCAAACGATGACAAAGTCGTAGGAACAGTTGATATTGTGGCCCAGAATGATTACAAGCAGTTATCATTGTTTGGAAAAGTTTTAAGATTTATAACTTTCGGACTGGCATAGAGATTTAGAAGAAATAAAAAATTGAGTTGTTTAGAAAAATTAAATGGCTCTTTTTTTATTTATCTGACATAAATATAATGTAATTTAAACAAAAATATGGTAAAATACATTCGAACTTATTTAAAATTAAACAAACCTGATATTTGAACAGCATAGCTTTAAGTTTAGTTTTATAAAATTGTTGAAAAAAAGGAGAAATATATTTATGAAAATATTGGGAGTGATACCGGCAAGATATGCGTCCAGCAGGTTTGAAGGGAAGCCTCTTAAGGATATTTGTGGATACACAATGATTGAGTGGGTTTACAAAAGGGCAAGAAATGCTGATATTGACGAAATTGTCGTGGCTACTGATGACAAGAGAATTTTTGAAGTGGTAAAAAAATTTGGCGGGAATGTGGTTATGACGGCTGAAAATCATAAAAATGGAACTTCCAGAATAATTGAAGTTATAAATAAAGACGAGTACAAAAACTATGATTTTATTATAAATATTCAAGGGGATGAGCCGTTAATTGACATTGAGTCAATCAATATTCTGGCAAATAATTACAGAAATGAGAAATCTGAAATTGTTACATTGAAGCAGGAAATGAAATCTCAAAAGGAAATTGAGAATCCAAATCATGTAAAAGTTATCACAGACTTTAATGACAATGCCATCTATTTTAGCCGTTCGGTAATTCCATACGAGCGTGATAAAAATAACAGTGAAAATTTTAAATATTTTAAACATGTTGGAATTTATGGCTACACAGCGAAATTTTTAAATGAACTGAAAAACTTGAGAGAGGGTGTTCTGGAAAAGATGGAGTCGCTTGAGCAGCTTAGATTTATTGAAAATGGCTATAAAATAAAAGTTCTGGAAACTAATTCAAATGTGATAGGGGTGGATACACAAGAGGATTTAAGCGAAGTTGTTAAATTTATAACAGAAAATGGAATAACATTGGATAAATAAAAAATATTGTAAAAAAGGAGGAAATTATGGAAAATGGAGTAATGATACAGTATTTTGAGTGGAACTTGCCAAATGACGGGAAACATTGGCAAAGATTAAAGGATGATGCCAGACATCTGAGTGAAATTGGTGTCAGTGGAGTGTGGATTCCACCTGCATATAAAGGGACTTCACAATTTGATGTGGGATATGGAGCATACGATTTGTGGGACTTGGGAGAATTTGATCAGAAGGGCACTATCAGAACGAAATATGGGACAAAGCAGGAACTGGTTGAAGCAATAGAAGAACTTCATAAATACAATATAAATGTATATCTGGACGCAGTGTTGAACCATAAGGGTGGAGCTGATGAAACGGAAAATTTTTTAGCAATTGAAGTTGATCCGGAAGATAGAACAGTGGAAATATCAGAGCCTTTTGAAATAGAAGGCTGGACAAAATTCACTTTTCCAGGAAGAAATGATAAATATTCTACATTCAAGTGGAATCACAATCTTTTTGATGGTGTGGATTTTGATAACAGAACAGGAAAAACAGCGATTTATAAAATTGTTGGAGAAAATAAGGACTGGGATGAGGGAGTTGATTCGGAGCTTGGAAATTATGACTATCTGATGAATGCTGATATTGATTTTTCACATCCTGAAGTAAGGGAGGAAGTAATCAGATGGGGAAAATGGGTTGTAAATGAACTGAAAATTGATGGATTCAGGATGGATGCGGTAAAACATATAAAAGATGAATTTATAGCGGAATTTTTGACACAAGTAAGAGCAACTTATGGAGAAAAATTTTATTCCGTCGGTGAATACTGGCGAAATGACTTGGAAAAATTGAAGGAATATCTGGATAATGTTGGTTATAAGACTGATTTGTTCGATGTCGGACTTCATTTTAACATGTACGATGCTTCCAAAAAGAAACAAGATTACGATTTAAGAGAAATTTTTGAGCATACAATAGTTGCAACAAATCCGATGGCGGCCGTAACATTTGTGGACAATCACGATTCTCAAAAGGGAAGTGCTTTGGAATCACAAGTGGAAGACTGGTTTATTCCACATTCATATGCTATAATATTATTATCAAAAGACGGCTATCCATGTCTGTTTTATGGGGATTATTATGGAATAGGCGGGGAAAAAAGCCCGCATCAGTGGATAATTGACAAACTTCTGGAAGTACGGAGAATGTATGCTTATGGAGAACAAATAAATTATCTGGATAATCCAAACATAATTGCAATTCAAAGAACGGGACGAGATGAGTGGACTGGCTGTGTAGCTGTACTTTCAAATTCTGATGAGGAAGGTGAGATTCAAGTGGAAGTTGGAAAGGAACGGGCTGGACAGGTTTGGCAGGAAGTTACAGGCAGCGGATACGCAGATGTTATAGTAGATGTGGAAGGAAATGCCCATTTTAAAGTTGAAAGTGAAAAGATTTCTGTGTGGATACGTAAAAGTTAAGATTAAAATACCAAAATTATTTATTATTATAAAGGAATAAATAAATTAAAAAAGTTAAAATATAGTAAATTTTTTAGGTTAATTTAAAAACCGGATTGAGAGGTAGGAAAAATGAGAAAAATTAAACTTATAGGAGTAATAATTGCATTAATGATGAGCCTAAGTTCCTGTACAGCGATAGCGTTGGGAGCAGGAGCAGTTGCAGGAGGATATACTTGTCTAAATACAAATCTGTGTAACAAATTGAAAAAATAATTGATTAGAATTGTGAGGGCATGAAATTTTATGCCCTTACTTAAAAAAATAAAACACATAAAAATGTTTAACAGGAGAATGGAAAGAATATGAGAAATAGTAATACAAGAGAGGAAATTTTGGAAAATATACAGAGAATAGTTGTAAAGGTGGGAACTTCTACGCTTACTACTGAGAATGGACATCTGAATATTGAAAAAATAAAGAAAATTGTGCTGGAGCTGAGCAATTTGCAGGATAAGGGGTATGATGTGATCCTTGTGAGTTCTGGTGCAGTTGGTGCTGGAATGGGACTGCTTAATATAAGTGAGAAGCCCAAGACTTTAGCGGAAAAGCAAATGTTGTCAGCAGTTGGACAGGTCTCGCTTATGCAGATTTATCAAACGCTTTTTAAGGAGCATAACAAGATAATCGGACAGCTTTTATTGACAAAAGAGGAATTTTCAAATAGAAAAAGATATTTGAACATGAGAAATGTCTGTAATGCCTTTTTGAAAAGAAAAATTATTCCGATTATAAATGAAAATGATGCAATCGTGTCTAATGCACTGAAAATAAAGGTTGGGGACAATGATACGATGTCGGCACTTGTTTCGGGATTGATTGACGCTGATTTATTAATTATTTTATCGGATATTGATGGGCTTTACAATAAAAATCCCCGAAAATATGAGGATGCAAACCTGATTCATATGGTTGGGGATATTAATGAGGATATAAAGCGGATGGCAGGTGCGGAAGGCTCAAAATTCGGTACTGGTGGAATGATAACAAAAATCATTGCTGCGGAAATGGTAACAAAAATTGGAACAAGTCTTGTAATTGCCAGCGGAGATGATCCGAAAAATATAACTAGAATTGTAGAAAAGGAAAATATAGGAACACTTTTTGTGAAAAAAAATAAAAAGATTAGCCTAAGAAAATACTGGCTTGCTTACGGGACTAATAAAGAAGGTGTATTGACAATTGATAATGGTGCAAAAGCAGCATTGAAAAACGGGAACAGCCTATTATCAGTTGGAATAAAATCCATTGAAGGAAATTTTGACAAAGGGGCAGTTATCGAAATAGAAGATTTGGAAGGAAAAGTTGTTGCAACAGGAATTTCAAATTATTCATCAGAGGAAATAAGCCTTATAAAAGGCGTAAAAAGTGAAAATATAGAGGAAGTATTGGGGTACAAATATGATGATGCTGTGATTCATATTGACAATGTTGTTATTAGGAAATAATAAAAATATGATTTTTGTTGGCACTAGAAGTAAATTTTATATTAAGTTTATTTTTATCAGTTGCTATAAACTTTATATTGTTCATTGAAACTTAAAGTAAAAATTTACATATCTGAAACATAATTTAATTTAGATTGTTTGATTTAACTTTAAAGCTAAGTATACAATTAGAAATTTTTAAATAATGAAAAGAAAGAGAGATGATTTATGAATTACGAAAAACCTAAAAAAACAGTGGGAATGAAACTTTATCTTAAAATAATTACATTGGCAAATTTTTTGCTGTTTAACTTTTTTTTGATAATGTTTACAATATTTTTTATGAAAAATTTTGGAAGAGCAGCTGAAAGAGGAACGCTGGGAAATGCTATAATGGCTATAGTATTAGTGGATTTATTGTTAATAATATTTGCTTATGTTTTGCCATATTTTATAATAAAAAAATATGTAAAAATATTCTTTTATGAAGACGGTTTTTCTATTGGGAAAAACGAAAAAATTCTTTATGAAAATTTGGAATATTTTTTTATTCCAAATGTAATGAGGCCAAATACATTTTTAGGAATATGGTATAAAGACAACAACGGTACTTGGAAAAATATAGCTGCAGCAGGTTATCCCACTAACGCATTTGATTTGTTTCAGCAGGATTTTGTAAAAATTAATTATCCAAAAGCTATGAAAAAAATCGAAAATGGAGAAGCTGTGGAATTTTTGTTTAACAATACTAGAAAACCAATAATGGCATTGGCTCCTAAAAAATATATAGCTAAAAAATTAGAACAGGCACTGATAATAAAGGTTACAAGAGAAGCATTGACTTTAGATAATGAAGTTTATAGCTGGAACGAATATAATATAAGTACATCATATGGAGCAATAAATATAAAAGATAGAGATGGAAATAAAATATTGCATTTGTCAACCAAAGCATTAATTCATAATACAAATTTACTAGAAACAATAATTAATACTTTTGGAGCAAATAAATAAAAAAACAGGAGAAATAAATGAATAATATAAAGTTTCTAACAAGTGGTAAAAATGAAAATAAGTTATACACATTTCTAGGAGGGTTTGCAGGTTTAATAATTGCAACATTATTCGGTTTTTGGGTAGCTCAAATTAATGACAGTACGGCTGTAGTGCCAATAGTAGCATTAGGTGCATCAAGTGCCGGAGTTGTACTGGGAAATTTTTTCGGGAAAAGACAAAGGGAAAAGTCGAAGGAAACTGATAGCTGGAATGAAGTGGAAGAAGTTGGAAAAGTTAAAAAAAGTAGATTTAACAATCCGTATGATGAATTTGAAATGACACCTTTTGGCATGATTATTACAGTTGTTTTCTCATATCTGTCAATATATTTGTCAGAAGTGTTAAATTTGGCAGTGATTTTCAAAAAGCAGTATCCAGATACAAAATTTTTTGATATTTTAATAGAAGTTATAACGAATATATTTAATGTTGACTGGGCTAGGCAATATTTGGTAGGATATTGGATTTTTTTGACTATTTTTATAGCTGTATTTGCAATTGGTGGATTATTCTGGAAGAGAAAGCTGAAAAAAATGAAGGATGAGAATAGGAAAGCTGGGGATCTTTTTTAGAAATTAAACAAATTAGGAAATGAGGGAAAACATGAATTATATAGAAGAACTTGGGAAAAAGGCGAAAGTTGCTTCAAGAGAACTTTTGAAAATTGGAACAAAAATTAAAAATGATGTATTATTTGCAATAGCAGATGAATTGATAAATAAAAAGGAAGAAATAAAGGCTGCAAACAGAATAGATATGGAAAATGGTAAGAAAAATGGAATGGCATTTTCCTTATTAGATAGAATGGAGCTTACGGACGGCAGAATCGAAGGAATGGCTCAAAGTCTACGTGAAATGGCTATGTTTCCAGATCCAATTGGAGAAGTTATTACAGGATGGAATCATAAAAATGGAATGAATATTGTAAAAAAAAGAGTTCCGCTCGGAGTAATCGGAATGATTTATGAATCACGCCCAAACGTTACAGTTGATGCGGCAGGACTTGCAATAAAATCTTCAAATGCGATAATTTTACGTGGTTCAGAAGATGCCCTGAATTCAAATATTTATTTGAATAACCTATTAAATAGAGTTGCAGATAATCACGGATTGCCAAAAAATACAGTTCAGCTTGTGGAAAAGCCAGAAAGGGAACTTGTAAGGGATTTAATCCGTGCAGACAAATATATTGACGTAATTATTCCAAGAGGAGGAAAAGGGCTAAAAAGATTTATCGTAGAAAACGCAACAATCCCAATGATAGAAACAGGTGCAGGAATCTGTCACATCTTTGTGGACGAAACAGCCAACATAAAACAGGCATTACCAATCATAGAAAATGCCAAAGTCCAACGTCCAAGTGTATGTAATGCCATCGAAACAACACTTATCCACGAAAACATCGCAAAAACAATCCTGCCTGAATTAACAGAAATGCTTTTAAAAGACGGCGTAGAGTTAAGATATACCAAAGAAGCATTGGAAATTGTTGGAAATAGAGCGGATGTGAAATTGGCGGCAGAAGAAGATTTTGGAGCTGAATATCTGGATTTAATAATGTCCTTAAAGCTAGTTAAAAATGTAGATGAAGCAATTGAATATATAAACAATCACGGAACACATCATTCTGATTCAATCCTGACAAAATCCATCGAAAATGCTGAAAAATTCCTAAACGAAGTAGATTCAGCCAACGTTTATTTAAATGCCTCAACAAGATTTTCTGACGGAGGAGAATTCGGTTTTGGTGGAGAAATTGGAATTTCCACACAAAAACTGCATGCTCGTGGGCCTATGGGAATAAGAGAGCTGACTACGACGAAATATGTGATTAGAGGAGAAGGACAGATAAGGGAATAGCAAGAAAAATAATATAAATTTATGAAAAAGTCTGATAGAAAGAAATCTATTGGGCTTTTTTGTTTTAAATAGATACTTTTTTGTGAAAAATATTAAACATAATTCAAAAAAAAAAGACAAAATAAGGTTAATCTAAAGGTTTAATTATAGTATTCTTTGTTATACTGAATAAGTTATTTAGAATTATAAATATTAACAGATTGGAGGAAACTACATGAAAATAGTGAAAAAAAATACTGAAGAAAAACGAAGACATGAAATAGAAAATGAAATAAGAGAGCAAGTAAAAAAATTTTTTATAGCGATGATAATAATTATTATAGGTTTTGGTATTTATGTTTTGATAGATAAATCGGAACAGCCAACAGAAAGAATGGACATGAGAGAATGCATAAAAAAATTAAGAAGTGAAGGAGTTCCAGATGAAGTAATAAGTAGCAGTCAAGTGTGCATTCCAGAAAATTAAAATAGTTTGATATATATAAATTAGGAGGATGATAAATTATGGGATTTATAATTGCGATTATTGTTATTCTTTTTTTTCCAGGACTATTTTTTTTGATAGTTTCATTTGGAATTTCAGGAATACTTGTTTTAATACCAGTAATATGTCTATTAATGCTTTACTATCATTATTTTGCAGGTACAATACAAGATACAAGAAAATTGTATTATGTATATTGTGTAGCTGTTAATAATTGGAAAATATCTAAATTAGTTAGTAATAAAAAAATAAAATTACATCTTGGAAATGAAAAAATAATGTTTGAAAATTCTGAATGTAGTTATGTAATGGATAAATTAACTTATGTTAATAAAAAAGAAACAAGTAATGGAAATAGGTTGTTACAATTATATTTTCAAGATAAAGAAAGTTATAAAGTAGTAAAAGTAACTCTTGAAGTTTATGGAAATTCACTTAGTACAAAAATTTATAATAGATTAAAAACAATACAAAAAGATACTTCTTATGAAAAAATAGAAATATTAGAATTGATAAACCAATGTAAAAAAAGTAGTTTTCTATGTGTTGATAAATGTATAGAGACCTCTGGTATAATAAAAGATGTTAATGTTAATGGTGACGTTAGTTTAATAGCAAATGAATTTGAAAATTTTCAAGTAGTTTTTTTGTCAAAACAAAAAGAAAATACAAATTTATTAGTAGGAGAAGAATTAACAATAAAAGGAATAATAGATCAGATAGGTAAAAATAGTGTTCTTATTAGAGAAAATATTTTTATATAACATATAAAGTCGAAATTTTTAAGATTTAGGAGGAATTTATGAAAAAATATGATTTGAATTTAAAATTAGTACATTCAAACGAATTAAAATATATCAAAATTACATTTGAATCAGAAGGCAATAATGAGTGGAGAGTTGAAACTCAAAATATTAAAGGAAAGTTTGAAAAAAAATTTAATTTGGGAGATATCTTCGATTTAAAAGATTACAAGGCTAAAGAAAATTTTTTAAATGAACTTTTTGAGTATATCCATTCAGATAATTATCCTGATTTTGATTATGAATATTTATACAATACTAAAAAATTATTGATAAAGTTTTTTGAGAGAATGTATCAGATTGAAAATAAAGAGTGTGAAAATTCGGACAGCTTAATAAAAGAATATAACGAAAATGAATTTAAAGAGTTAATGAAATCAATTCAAGAATATCAGTATGAATCCGTAGAAAAACTAAATGAGTTAGATAAAAAGTTTATACAAAATTTTTAAAATTTAAAAGATGATAAAGAACAGTAAAATTGTTTAATATCATCTTTTTTTTGTAAAAAAATTTCATATTCATTAAAAAAATAAATATATAGATGTTATAATTTTATCAATCCTTGAGAAAGGAGATGTCATAGTTATGCGTACGCTAGTAATAAAAATTTCATACTAAACCCCGTTTAAATAACGAAATTATTACAAATTTTTCTAATAAAAGGTATAAATCTAATATTTTTAAATAATTAAAATATAATTTTCATCTTTCAATCAGACTCTAGTATAAATAACCTGTCGGAGCATTTTTTTGTACTGGCAAAACTGTTTGAGCATAGCGAGTTTTTTGTCAGTGCAGAAAAATGTCGTAGACTAGCCATAGGTTATTGCGTAGCAATCTTGCCATAATTTTAATTATTAGGATAAATCTTTATTGCAAGGTAAGGTTTTGCGGCAATGAGCAATCCTACGAGAATAAAAAGAAAAAACATAATAAAAAAATATTTATTAATCAAGATATCTAAAAAATAATTTAATGATTATGAATTAGCTATTAAACAACTCTATTATAAAAATTTATTCCTATTTTTAAATGGGATTTAGTATTAGTTATAATTTTATTACAGATAGTAATAATTTTAATTCAAGAATTTTGGAAATAACTAAAAAAGAGAGCTTACTTTGGAGGTTAGCTCTCTTTTGATTTGTACATTACAATGAGAATTTCTATTCTTTTACGTTAACATTATAACATTTTATAATAAAAAAATCAACTCAATTTAAAATAAATTTTTTAATTTTTTGCAAATAAATAATTAATAAAAAGATTAAGAAATTTCTGTAACATCCTTCACTTTATAATGTCCAGCACCATTAATTATATCCGCTATCAGCAAATCGTCAACTTCTTCGTTTAAAGTAACTTTTGCATTTTTATTAGAAAGGTTTACTTCCACATTTTCCACTTCTGGCAGTCCATATAAAGCGTCTTCCACTTTTTTAGCACAATTTTCACAGTGCAGTCCTTCTATTTCAACAAGTTTTTTAATCATTTCAAAACCTCCATAAAATTTTATTTTTATTTATACACAAAATTTTAAATTAATAGTTTTGTGTTAAGTTTATTATATAAAAAAATTTATAAGAATGCAAGAAGTTTTGTATATGCAATAATTTTAAAATAAAGTTGTTTTTGAAAAAATATTTGCAAGATAAAAAATGGATATGTAACTGTGAAAAATATGTTATAATAGTAAAAATGAAGAAAATGGGAGAATTTCATAATGAATAAAATAAGTATTTCATACTGGTATTTGGGATATTTGCTATTAATGGGAAAACTCTTTATGTTGCTGAATAATGGGGAATCGGGAAAACTTACAGGAATATATCTGCTGGTAATTATTACAGGGATATTTTTTCTAATTTGCGTAAATGGCATAAAAATGGAAGGCAATAAGTACATAACAAGTTTTATTGCCGGTTTTATGATGTTTTTTATAAAATATTCGAGTTATAGGGATTTAAATAAAAGATTTAATATCGCTGTTATCGCTTATTTGATTTTATTGTTAGCAGTGCAGATGGCAATACTAATTTTTCAGGAAATAAAAAGAAAAAAGTGGAAATCTATCTTTTTTATGATATTAATATTTTTTCAATCTGTAAAGTTTGTCAATTTTATGACAATTTATTACTGGGAACCACGTAATATTGTATATAGTTCATATTTTTCCAAGATAAAAGATAAGGAAGAAATGAAAAAAATAATAAAAAAGTTACCTATGATAGATTCGGTAAGTATTACAGAATTTAAAAAACCAAAACAGTATGATGATGATTTTGATGTAAAGGAATTTTCTGGTGAAATTGATCAAGTGATTGATATTTCAGTAAAATATTCAGTTAACGGCGAAGGGTTAAACAGTCTGGTTAAACAAGTTAAAAATTATTTGAAGCTGGTTGGAGATGAAAAAAAGACAACAAGAATTTATATAACTGATAGATATGCTTATTATAAGCCAATAAGAGTATATGAAATTAAAAATGGCGTTACAAAAATAAGATATATAAGAGAAAATGTACAGTATACTGATTCATCGTTTACAGATTTATTCTTGGATATAGTAAAAGTATTGAAAGGTAAAAGTGATTTTGATAATACAGCAGGGGGAGTATTATGAATAATTGAAATTCAGTGATAAAATAAACTTAAAATAAAAAATAGAAAAATTAGGAGGAAACTGGTAATGAGCCATTACTTTTCAGAAAAGCAGGAAGTGAAGTCAGATAGGAAAATAATAAAATACGAAATAGAAAATAAAAAATTTGAATTTGTGACAGATAATGGAGTATTTTCAAAGACAAAGGTGGATTTTGGGACAGATGTTATGTTAAAAGTGTTTTTGAGAGGAAATATGAACAAAAAAAATCAAAAATTTGATGTGCTTGATATTGGCTGTGGATACGGAGTTGTGACAGTTATTGTTAAAGCGTTTTTTGAAAATGTAAAAACTATGTCGTCGGATGTAAATGAGCGGGCTTTGGAGCTTACAACAGAAAATCTTTTAAAAAATGAAGTTGTAAAGGATGAAAATAATGATTTTGAAGTGAGGAAGTCTTTTGTGTTTGATAATATTTCTGAAAAGTTTGATGTGATTTTATCCAATCCACCAATTCGGGCTGGAAAGCAAACAATTTTTCAGATTTATGAAAAAAGTTTTGAGCACTTAAATAAAAATGGGGAATTTTACTGTGTGATTCAGACGAAGCATGGGGCAAAAAGTACGCAGAAAAAACTTGAGGAAGTTTTTGGAAATTGTGAAACGCTGGAAATTAATGCTGGGTACAGGATTTTTAGGAGTATTAAGAAATAAAGAAAGTAAAAATAGCTATAAATTAAAATATGATAAATTATTAAATGTACTTAATTTTTGTTCGGATTTAAAGGGACTTGAGTACAGATTATGATAAGTCTTAGTAAAAAATTGTAAATAAATGCTGTAAAATAAAAATAATTGACAAAATGTGATAAATACTGTATTATGATAGGGTAAATAATCAAATGTGTATTGTTTTTTTGATTTGATAAAAATTAAATGTTAAAAAAACTGGACATTTAGTTATTTTTTTGTTATAATAGAAAGGATCCGAGGTGATTATTTATGGCAAAACAGGATGTTCTTGAGCTGGAAGGTGAAATAATCGAGGCATTGCCAAATGCAATGTTTCAAGTAAGGCTCGAAAATGGACACGAAGTTTTAGGACATATCTCAGGAAAAATGAGAATGAACTATATAAAAATTTTGCCAGGAGATAAGGTTACGGTTGAAGTTTCTCCGTATGACTTGTCAAGAGGTAGAATTGTATATAGAAAAAAATAACAGTTGGAAGGAGGGTTTTTAGTGAAAGTAAAAGCTTCAGTAAAACCTATTTGTGACAAATGTAAAATCGTTAAACGTCACGGAAAAGTAAGAGTAATATGCGAAAACCCTAAACATAAACAAATACAAGGATAGTTTTAAAATATTTTTTATTTTAAAGAATAACAGATTAATAAACCTAAAAACATTTTTATTAAAATATATATAGATTAAATAAAAACAAATTACTATGGATATTGAAATAAAGATTGTAAAGGTATGTTTAGCTGTAGGGCTTATTCCTTATATTGTGTATGTGAGGGCATATTGAAGAAGATTAAAAATATCAAAACGAGGAGGAAAAAATTTGGCTAGAATAGCAGGAGTAGATATTCCAAGAAATAAAAGAGTAGAAGTTTCTTTAACATATATTTTTGGAATCGGTAGAAGCACTTCAAACAAAATTTTAGGAGCAACTGGTATCGACAGAGATACAAAAGTGAAAGACTTGACAGAAGAACAAGTGGCAAAAATAAGAGCTGCTGTGGAAGAGTACAAAATTGAAGGAGAGTTAAGAAAAGAAATCAGACTTAACATCAAACGTCTACTTGATATTAAGAGTTACAGAGGGTTAAGACATAGAAATGGATTACCTGTAAGAGGACAAAAAACTAAAACAAATGCAAGAACTAGAAAAGGGCCAGTTAGAATGGCAATTGCTAAGAAAAAATAATAAACTATTAAGTTAAAGGAGGAAACCATAAGTGGCAAAAAAACCAGCAACTTCAAAAAAGAAAAAATTAAAAAATATTCCTAATGGAATAGCATATATACATTCTACTTTTAATAATACTGTTGTTACTATAACAGATTCAGAAGGTAAAGTAGTAATCTGGAAATCAGGAGGAACTTCAGGGTTCAAAGGAACTAAAAAAGGAACTCCATTTGCAGCTCAAATCGCAGCTGAACAAGCAGCTCAAGTTGCAATTGAAAATGGTATGAAACAAATCGAAATCAAAATAAAAGGACCTGGATCTGGAAGAGAAGCTTCTATTAGATCAATACAGGCTACTGGATTAGAAGTAACAAGAATAGTTGATATAACTCCAGTACCTCATAATGGTGCAAGACCACCTAAAAAGAGAAGACCGTAATTTTATAAACTAAGGAGGAAAAAGATAAATGGCAAGAGATAGACAGCCTGTGTTAAAAAGATGTAGAAATCTTGGTTTAGATCCTATTGTTTTAGGGGTAAACAAAAAATCAAATAGAAATATTAGACCAAATGCAAATAGAAAATTAACTGAATATGGAACACAACAAAGAGAAAAACAAAAAGTAAAATTCGTTTATGGAGTAATGGAAAAACAATTCTATAAATTATATGAAGAAGCAACAAGAAAAGAAGGAGTAACAGGTGAACTTTTACTTCAATATCTTGAAAGAAGATTAGATAACGTAATTTACAGATTGGGGTTCGGTGCTACAAGAAGACAAGCAAGACAAATTGTAAGTCACGGACATATCTTAATCAATGGGAAAAGAGTAAATATTGCATCATATAGAGTAAAACAAGGTGATGTAATTACAGTTAAGGAAGATTCTAAAGAATTAGCTTTAATTAAAGAGTCTGTTGGACAAAAAACAGTTCCAGGATGGTTATCACTTGAAGAAGGAGCTTTAACAGCTAAAGTGTTAGAAAATCCAGGAAGAGATGCAGTTGACTTTGAAGTTGACGAAGCGATGATTATCGAGTTCTACTCTAGATAATAATATTTTAATCGGAGGAGATGAATTAGCTTGTTAAATATTGAAAAAATAGCTAAAAATGTAAGATTAACTGAAGAAAAAGAAGATAATTATACAGCAAAGTACACACTAGAGCCTCTATACAGAGGATATGGAAATACTATTGGAAATGCACTTAGAAGAATATTATTATCATCAATTCCAGGGACTGCAATAAAAGGAATTAAAATTGAAGGTGTGCTAAATGAATTTTCTACAATTGAGGGCGCAAAAGAAGCAGTTACAGACATTATTTTGAACGTAAAGGAAATAGTAGTTGAAGCTGATGAACCTGGTGAAAAGAAAATGACACTTTCAGTAAAAGGACCAGCTGTAATTACAGCAGCAGATATTCAAGTAGAACCAGGATTGAGGGTTATAAATCCTGAGCAGGTTATTATGACAGTAACAACTGATAAACAGATTGACATAGAATTCCTTGTTGATTCTGGAGAAGGATTTGTAGTTTCTGATGAAATTAATACGGATGGATGGCCAATAGGATATTTAGCAGTTGATGCAATTTATACACCTATTAAAAGAGTAAATTATAGTGTTGAAGATACTATGGTTGGACGTGTTACAAACTATGACAAGTTAATTTTGGAAATTGCAACAGATGGAAGTATCGAAATTAAAGATGCTTTATCTTATGCAGTAGAGTTATTAACTTGGCATTTGGAACCATTTACAAATATTGGAAACAGTATGAGTAAATACAGAGATAGTGAAGATGAATTGACAGAAACTGATGCTGAAAATGAAAATAACATTGAAGATATGAAAATCGAAGAGCTTGACTTTACAGTACGTTCTTATAACTGCTTGAAGAAAGCGGGAGTAAATACAATTTCAGATTTAACTTCAATGACTTATAATGAATTATTGAAAATTAAGAATTTAGGGAAGAAATCGCTAAATGAAATTATTGATAAAATGAAGGAACTTGGTTACGATTTAGGTGATAATCCAAGTAATGATGAATAATCATATAAAAATTAAACCAGAATTTAGAATAAAATCTTAAACGAGGAGGGAAAATGAATCATAATAAATCATATAGAAAACTGGGTAGAAGAACTGATCACAGATTAGCTATGCTTAAAAATATGACAATTTCTTTAGTAGAACATGAACAAATTGAAACAACAGTAACTCGTGCTAAAGAATTAAGAAAATTTGCTGAGAAAGCAATTACTTTAGGGAAAAAATATAATAATTCAACTGATGCAGCAAGAAGAGTGCATTTGAGAAGACAGGCTTTTGCATTTTTAAGAAATGAAGGAGCAGTTGCAAAAATCTTTAATGAAATTGCACCTAAATATGCTGAAAGAAATGGTGGTTATACAAGAATCATCAAAACAGCTGTTAGACGTGGAGATTCAGCTGAATTGGCAATTATTGAATTAGTATAATTTTTATAAATAACCAAAAGGCATAGGTTTTATACTTATGTCCTTTTTTATTTATTATTTATAGTACACTAAAAAATTTGAAAAGATATTTTATTTATTTTCTGGTAAAGAGTTAAGATTCCTTATTAAATAGGATTTATAATAAATCTATTACTCTAATGGGAAATATTATAAGGTTTTTGTTAAAAAATAAAATGTAGTAAAATAGAAAGAGAATTTATGAGAAAAAAATTAATTATATTAAGTCTATTGGTTTCAGCTTTTTCAATGGCTACTGATAATGAAAGAGGATTAGTAGATTCTAGTAAAAATCATAAAAATGTTGAAGTAAATAAAAACGAAGATAAAAAGCCACAAATGGGAGCACCTATGAATAAAAAAGTAATAACCGAAGATATGATAACAAATAAAACAGAAAATGGTTATAATTTAAATTTTGATGTAAATAAAAGTTATACGACGAAAACAGCTACTGTTAATGGAAAAACAGTTACATATCGTGCTTATGAAAATATAGTTTATGTTGCAAAACCAGTTGATATTGCGTATCAAACTATAAATATCTATATTCCAGAAGAATATTTTAAAAATAAATCAGTTGGAAAATATAATGCAAAAACTGCACCAATATTTTTCCCGAATACTATTGGAGGATATATGCCTGGAGCCGCTGGAGTTCCTGGAAACGGAAGAGACGGAAATCCTGATGCTTCATTAGTTGCACTGTCAAATGGGTATGTTGTGGCAAGTCCTGGAGCTAGAGGTAGAACTTTGGAAAAGGATGGAAAATACACAGGAAAAGCACCTGCCGTAATTGTAGATTTGAAGGCAGCTGTCAGATATTTGCGTTACAATGATGGTAAAATGCCAGGAAGGGCGGATAGAATTATTTCCAACGGGACAAGTGCTGGAGGAGGTGTTTCAGCTTTACTTGGTGCAACTGGGAATAATAGGGATTATGAGCCGTATCTAAAGGAAATTGGTGCATTGAATGCAAGAGATGATATTTACGCCGTGTCAGCTTATTGCCCAATAACTAACTTGGAGAATGCGAATACAGCTTACGAATGGATGTTCAACGATGTGAAAACATATAAAAAAATTGATATTACAATGTTAGATTACAATGTGGAAAGAAAATACACTGAGGGTACATTGACTGATGATGAAATTTCACGTTCAAACGACTTGAAAAAAATGTTTCCTGATTATGTGAATAGTTTGAAATTGAAGGACAAAAATGGTAAACTTTTGACATTGGACAAAGATGGAAATGGAAGTTTTAAAAATCAGATTAAACAGTATTACATTGATTCTGCAAATGTGGCTTTGAAAAAAGGAATTGATTTATCGGAATTTGACTTTTTGACAATAAAAAATGGGAAAGTTGTAGATTTGGATTATGATAAATACATAGCTTATATGGGAAGGCAAAAAACGCCTGGAGCCTTTGATAATGTGGACTTGTCAACAGGAGAAAACAATGAATTTGGAGACAAAACTACAAATAATAAGCATTTTACAGAATATATGCTGGAACATTCGACAGTAAATGGAACGATGGCTGATAAAAAAATAATAAAAATGATGAATCCAATGGATTATATTGGAAGTTCAAAAGTAAAATACTGGAGAATAAGACACGGAGCAATTGACAAAGATACTTCACTTGCAATACCTGCGATACTTGCCATAAAATTGGAAAATCTTGGGAAAAAGGTTGATTTTGCGTCGCCTTGGGCAACTCCGCATTCAGGAGACTATGATCTGGATGAGTTATTTAAATGGATGGATAAGATTGTAGCAGAAGGAAGATAGTGTGGAAATAAAAGACATAAAATTTGAAAATAAAATATTCATAAAATTACTTTCATATTTTGGATTGTCGCTTTTGTTATTTTCCATTGTGATTGGGAGCATTTTTGGATATATCTATATTCAGAATACTGTAAGTCTACATAAGAAAAACTTGGTGGAAAGGGCTTACAAAATTTCAACAACTCTTTCAAAAATGTGGTTTGAAGACGGAAATGAGAATCTTGAGAATAAAGATAGGCGAAAACAAGATATGCCCCCGCCAAAGGAAGCTAATCTCAATAAGCCATTTAGACGTGAAACAGCTAAAATTATAGGAAATATAAATGGAAAAGTTTTTGAAACTAATATTATAGAAAATATACGGGAAGATAAAAAAAATCAAAACGAAAATAATGAAAACGATCATTTTCACAAACATAGGCTAGTTGATGAAAAAGATAACAATATAAAAATTTTTAAAAGTATGAGAATGATAGAAGACATTGCAATGGGGGAAGTCTGGATTGTGGATGCAAAGACTGGAAATATTGTGCAGGGAAGAAGTGACAAAGAGGAGCCATTTTCCTACTTAAAATTGCCACCGAATGCAGAGGAAACAATAAAAAAGGCATTAAATGGGATAACGACTACAACAGAAAATTTTAATGATTTGTTAAATGAAAATTCGATTACAGTGACGGTTCCAATAAAAAATGGGAACACAATTGAAGGAGTGGTTTTGCTACATTCACCAGTAAAATATATGTCATCGGCTCTTGAAAGTGGAATTTATACGCTCATTTTCAGTATTCTAGCAGCTCTCATCCTTGCGAGTATCAGTGCCGTCTGGCTTTCCATCAGCTTTACAAAGCCACTTAATAAAATTCGTGATACAACAACAGAATTGGCAAAGGGAAATTATGAAGTGACGACAAATGTAAATCAGAGCGATGAAATTGGAGAGCTTGCAAAAAGTATTGATAAACTGGCAATTCAATTGGATAAAAGTTCCAAGGAAAGTGAACGTTTTGAAAAAATGCGTCAAAATTTTATTGCAAATATTTCTCATGAGCTGCGAACGCCGATAACTGTAATCCGAGGTTCGATGGAAGCGATTTGTGATGGAATTATTAGCGAGCCTGATCAGTTAAAGGAGTATAATAAGCAGATTTTGTCAGACAGTATCCATTTGCAAAGGCTGGTTAATGACTTGATAGATTTGACAAAACTTCAAAATACAGATTTTTCTATTGACAAAAGTACGATAAATTTAATTGAAATTATAAATGATGCCGTAAGAAGTATGAAGCAGATTTCGAATAAAAAAAATATAAAAATTAATTGTGCAGATAAAAATAATGTTGAAACTGAAAGTTATCTTTTTACAGGAGATTATCAGAGAATTAGACAAATGATAATAATTGTGCTTGATAACGCCATAAAATTTTCCAATGAAAATCAGCAAATTGATATTTTTTTAAAGAAAACGGATAAAAAATATGAACTTAAAATTTGTGATAATGGAAAAGGGATAGATCCTGAAAATATTGGCGAAATTTTTAACCGTTATCATAAGTCAAATACTGAGGAAAATAAAAATGGAATGGGACTGGGACTTGCAATTGCAAAGGAAATTGCAATAAGGCATAACATTGAAATTCTGGTGGAGAGTGAACCGGATGTGCAAACCATCTTTACTTTTTTGATTCCTTTGGATAAGCTATCTTAAAGTATTATGAATATAGTGAAAAAATAAACTTTGATACCAAAAATAAATAAATGTATTGACAAAATTTAGAAAAAGGTATAAAATTGTAATGGATACAAAGGATGAAGTAAATGTGAAAGTTAATTATTTTAATCAAGTGTATATTTGTTTTTACTATTCAATTGAAATTAAAATATAAATAATAAACAATAATTAGGAGGAAAAATGCATATAGAAAACGTTGGTGAATATTTGAAGAAGAATGGAATAAAACCTTCAGTACAAAGAATGAAGATATTTCAATATCTACTGGATCATCATACACATCCAACAGTTGATGATATTTTCCAAAGTTTATCTCCTGAAATGCCAACTTTATCAAAAACTACAGTATACAACACATTAAACATATTTGTCAGTAATAACATTATTCAAGAAATCATAATAGAGGAAAATGAAGTGAGATATGATGTAGTTACAGAGGATCATGGACATTTCAAGTGTAAATCTTGTGGAGAAATAATTGACTTTGATGTAAATTTATCAAAATTTGATTTGTCAAAATTGGGCAATGTGGAAATTGAGATTGGAGAGAAAATGAAATTAAATAAAGAATTGGAAGTTTTATTAAATAACCAAATAAATATGGAGCTTGCTGCTTCTTATCAATATCAGGCTATGGCTGCATACTTTGACGAAAGAGCATTGGAAGGTTTTGCAAAATGGATGGGAAATCAAGCAAAAGAGGAAATTGAACATTCAAGAAAATTTTATGATTATGTATTAAAAAGAAATGGGAAAATTGAATTTTTTGCACTAGATAAGCCCAAAATGGACTTTACGTCAGTAAAGGAAGTATTTGAAGCTGCTCTTGCACATGAAGAAGCTGTAACAGCCTCTATCGAAAATATTCATAAACTTGCAAGGGAATTGGGAGATTATGGAGCAGAAGTATTCTTAAATGAATTTGCTGAAGAACAGGAAGAAGAAGAGGAACAAGTTCAAAAATTAATTGATAAAATTGTTTCGCTTGATGTTGATAATAATAGTGCTACGTTATATTTATTAGACAAGGAAATGGGAACAAGGGAATAAGTGGATGTATAATTTGGTAATTATATAATATAAAGTGGTTTTTCAAAAATGGCTAAGTATGCACGATTTAAGGAGGGCACGGTAAAAGTATTTAGCTATTTTTCAAATCTAAAAAAAATTTAAAATTTACAAAAAACAAAAAAATAAAAAACCTATTTACTAAGAATCAGAAAAAACTTTAGTAATAGGTTATTTTTTTATATAAAAGTATCTGCTATTTCTTGAAGCTGTGAATTATCAGCACCGTCTAAATAAGCCTTAATAATATGTTTACAAGCTAAATATCTCTTTTCATAGCTGCTAGATTTTACAGTAATATATTGAATATCATATTCTTTATATAATTCCTTCAATAAATTCTGGAATTTTCCACGCCTGTCATCATCCCCAATTGAACGCAGTCCATCATTTACCCATTTTACGTTATTTTCAAGTAAAATTGTCAAATCAAAACGATAATTTTGTACAAACTCACGGACAATTGGATTATCACGCTTTTCGTAAGTTAGACAAAAGGCTAGGGTAGTGATGTAGTCAGTGTCAATTAGTGCAAATTTGTTGGCATTTCTTGCGGCATACAAAACATTTGACTGATGTCCAAAAACAATTTTTTCATAGTCAGAATACTGTAATGATTCTTCATCTCCGCCTAATTTTTCAAAAACATATTCACGTCCGTATTCCCAAGCCGAAGTTGTATTAAAAACATTTGCAAGTTTGTCTATCATCACACTTTTTCCGCTGCTTTCTCCACCGCAGATTGTAATAATAGGAATTAAATGTTCTCTTACTTCACGTGGCAGAAATTCCCAGTATTTACTTGGATTTTCACGTATCTGCTTTGAGTTTACATTGTACTCGATATAATTCTTGTCAATTGACTTTGTTTCAGAGCCAAAATGTCTTAAATTGTATTCCTTGTCTTCATCTCGGTTACTTACGAAAATTACATCATTTTTCCAGTCTATTTCTTTTTCATTTTTTAGCTTTTCTCTTTTTTCGATTTCATTTTTTAAGACTGTTGCCCATTCTTCCCAGTTGTCGCCCTGTTGAGAATAGTTGTTTTCGTCTAATAAAAAAGATGAAATATTAGGCTGGTTTTTAAATGTCTGTTTTACAAAACGTAATCTGTCCTTTGGTGTGATTTCCTTCACAAAACGGGAATTGGAAGTAAGTAGATCGTCAGCATCATCAGAATATGAGATAACAACATACAATCTATCTACAATTCCACTGGCTCTTTGAATGAAGTTTACGTGTCCGATGTGAAGCGGGAAAAATTTTCCGATAATTATTCCTATTTTTTTCATTGGTTTATAGTTCCTTTTCTGGTATAGTTTAAAAGTGATTTTACTATATGTAAAGACTGTAAAATCTAGAATTTATAGTCAATCCATTTAAAAATTGGAGTAAAAATATATAAAAAACAATGGACTCCTACTCTCATTTTAAACTAGAATGACTATATATTTAAAAAAACTTCCATATGTAAATACAGAAGTCTTTTTGTTTATTATTTGTTTCGTTTAAAATATTCTTCCATTTATTTTTTTTCTTCTTTAATATTCTGTACTAATTTTGCAAGAATTCCGTTTAAAAAGTCTTTTGTGTCGTTGTAGGAATATTTTTTTGCAATTTCAAGAACTTCATTAATTGCTATTTCATATCCTATATCTTTTATAGTAATTTCATAAAAAGATATTTTTAATAAAACTTTTTCTATTGTTCCCAAACGTTCATAAGTCCAACCATCTAGCACTTCCCGTATTCTTTCAATTAGAATATTCTGATTTTCAATTATTTCTGTAACATAACTTCTTAAAAAGTCGATTTCTTCATCTTTTTTTAAACTTTCTTCATTAATTATATCATTTATTCTTTTGTCAATATTGTTGTCAATTAATTCGTATTCAAAAAGAAGTTTAAATATTTCTTCTCTAATTCCTCTTCGTGTCATTAATTTTCCTTTCCAGATGGGGAAGTCTTATTTTGTACATCATTTTTGTTTTTTAGATTTGTGTTTTCGTTATTAGTATTTTCTTCCTTTTGAACAGTTGGAGAATCAATGATTTTTTTCTCAATGATTGTTTCACCTAAAACTTTTTTCAATTTTACTTTACTTTTTTTTACGGTAATTCCAGTTGCCTGAAAAATATAATCAGATAACTTGTTTTGAATATCTGCCAATTTTTCATTTAGATTATCGACGTTATAAGTGTCCACAGTAGCTTCTATGACGACAGCCTTTCCGCTTGGATATGACTTTACTTTTGAATTTTTTATAATTTCAAGCCCACTTAAAAAGTCTTTTGATGTTTCATTTATTGTTTTGACGGAAACTTCAATTTCTCCATTTTTATTTTTAACTTTTCTATTTTGAGAATATTTTGTCAGTTTATTGATGTATGAAAGTGAAAATATAACTAAATAGATAATTGATAATATCCCAACTAAAATTTTAAAATTTAGGCTGTTTAAATCAACAAAATTGTCAAGTTGCCCTAAATAATCAGTCCTAAACAGCATATCTGATATGCTTGAAAATGCAATTCCAATAAATCCAAGTATAACAGATAATCTTGCTAAAAATCCTAATATTGCAATCATTAATATATACTGTCAGAAATATACCATATTTTTATAGTATTTTCTTGTCAGCTTCTCCTTTCTTTTAGAGTGTACTCAAACTCCGGATATGTTTAAAAATTTGATTTTTACGGAGCTTGGGTATATTATGATTTTTATTATTCTTCAATTTCTGCTGTTTCTGTTACAGGTGCCTGAATAACTTCTTTTTTATCTTCTTTTACAATTTTTTGAATGTAAACATTAACTTCCTGAACTTTTAATCCTGTCATTTCAGTAATTGCCTTTACCACTCTTGTTTGAATTTCCCCAGCTAGTGCAGGTAATTTGTATCCCATTTTTGCCACAATATATAAATCTAGTGTGCATTCAGTTTCTCCAACTTCCACTTCGATTCCTTTTCCGCCTGAAGATACATTTTGGAAAAATTTAACAATTTCATTTTTAGAAGTTCCACCAACAAGGCTATGTACTCCTTCAATTTCTGATACTACTGATTCTGCAATTGTTGCTACCACTTCCTGCGATATATTTACATTTCCTAATTCGTTCATTTTAATTCCTCCTAATTTTTATTTTTATCAAATAGTAATCAAATTATGTGTAATAATCTGATTTTTTATTGATTTATAAAATTTTTTCATAAGTTATTTGCCAAGTGCTTCTTTAAAATGTGTTTCAATAAAGTTTGTATAGATAGTCCCCTTCTTAAAGTCTTGATTATCAAGCACTTTTAAGTGGAATGGTATAGTTGTGTCAACACCTTCTATAATAAATTCCTTTAAGGCACGTTTCATTCTTGCAATGGCTTCTTCCCTGTTTTTACCTTTTACAATAAGTTTTGCTATCATTGAGTCGTAATAAGGCGGGATTTCATAATTCTGATAAGAATGTGAGTCGATTCTTACTCCAATCCCTCCAGATGGAATGTATGTTTCCAGTATTCCAGATGAAGGTAAAAATCCATTTTCAGAATCTTCTGCATTAATTCTGCATTCTATCACGTGTCCATCAATATTTATATCTTTTTGAGAAACACTTAATTTTTCTCCTGCGGCCACCCTTATTTGTTCTTTTATCAAGTCAACACCAGTAATTTCTTCACTTACAGTGTGTTCCACCTGAATTCTGGTATTCATTTCCATAAAATAGAAATTCATGTTTTTATCAACAAGGAATTCCAATGTTCCAACACTGTCGTAACCGATACCTTTTGCCAATTTTGCGGCGAATTTTCCCATTTTTTCACGTGTTTTGGCATCAATTCCCGCTGATGGAGATTCCTCTATTAATTTTTGATGCCGTCTCTGAATGGAACAATCTCTTTCACCTAAATGAACTACATTTCCAAATTTATCTCCAACAACTTGTATTTCTACGTGTCTTGGCTCTTCCACATATTTTTCAATGTAGACATCTGGATTTCCAAATGCTGCCTTTGCTTCATTTTGTGCGGCAATGTAATTTTCTACAAGTTCCTTTTCATCATGGGCGATTCTCATTCCTTTACCACCACCACCGGCAGTGGCTTTTATCATAACCGGATAAGTTATCCATTGTGCAACTTTTTTGGCTTCTTCCACATTTGGCACAATTCCGTCTGAACCTTTTGTTATAGGGACTTTGTGTTTGATGGCAGTTTCCCTTGCTGTCGCCTTATCCCCCATCATATTGATTAATTCAGGTTTTGGGCCAATAAAGACAATCTCGTTTTTGTCACATATTTCGGCAAATCTTTGATTTTCTGCCAAGAATCCGTATCCAGGGTGAATTGCTTCACTTCCTGTCATTTGTGCCGCCGAAATAATATTGGGTATTTTTAAGTATGAGTCTGCACTGCTGGCAGTTCCGATACAGATAGCTTCATCAGCCAGCTTTACGTGAAGTGATTCCTTGTCAGCTTCTGAATAAACTGCAACAGTCGCTATTCCCAACTCTCTTGCTGCTCTGATTATCCTAACAGCAATTTCTCCTCTGTTTGCTATTAATATTTTTTTGAACATTAATATCCTATCCTCCTAAAAGATTTTCTATTTCACATATTACAGTTAAACTTTGTTAAAAACGAATCTCAAGATTAATCTGAATGAGCTACTTAGATTCGTATTTGACAGAAAAACTGTAAATTATACTTCAATTTTAAATAATTCCTTTGCAAAATCCACAGCTGAACCATCTGTAACAAGAATTTCTGTTAAAATACCGTTTACAGTTGATTTTACATCGTTATCAATCCCCATTGTGTTAATTTTGGCAAGAATTTGCCCTTTTTTTACCACTGTTCCTGTTTTTGAGCTTAGTAACTTTATTTTACCTACATTGCCTGATTTTATGATTTCTTCTACTGGCAATGCTGGTTTTGTAACTTCTTTCACTTCTTTTTTTACCACTGATGTCGGATTATTTACAGTTTTTACTGTTTCAGAATTTGTTAATGTAAGTTTTACTTTTCCATATCTTACTTTAATTTCTGCCAAATCTTCCTTTTTTAGAACTTGCATTAATTCCTGAATATCCTTAAGTTCCATATTCCCTCCTCATTTTTATTTTATAAATCAAATCTTTTTATTACTATAAAAATCTTTTTTGCATATGTAATTTTATCATATTGTAAGTATTTTTTCAATTTTTTCTTTTTTTAAATCTTATCTTTATTATACCATATTTTCCTTTAAAATTTTATTATTTCCCTAAAATTTTTCAAATTTTCGTCTCTTATTAAGTAAAAAAAAAATCAATTCAAGTGATAAGATAAAAATTGTTGCAAATAAATGAAAAAAGGTATAAAATACATTATGTTTTAAAATTTGAAATAATAAATTTGTAAAATGAAAATAGTTTAGTAACATTAAAAGAATTTTAGAAAAAGTTTTATTATGGGAAGGAAGTTTAAGGGAGAGAGAGATGGTTATTGGACTCACGGGTGGAATTGGGACTGGGAAAAGTACGGTTAGTCAGATTTTACGGGAAAAAGGATATGAGGTTATTGATTTGGATGTGATTTCTCACGAAGTTATCAGATTTCCACAGGTTGTAGAAAAAATTGTGGAAAACTTTGGAAAGGAAGTTCTGGAAAAGGATAATTTTGGGAATTATACTGTTTCACGTGAAAAGCTGGGGAAAATTATTTTTAAAAATAAGGAAAAAAGACTTATTTTAAATTCTATTATGCATCCAGAAATTTTACATTTTATGCGAGAAAAGATTTTTGGGCATAAAAAAGAAAATAAAATTATTTTTGTGGAAATTCAGCTACTTTTTGAAGTCCAATGGGAAAAGGAATTTGATTACATTCTGTTAGTCAGTGCAAATACAGATACACAAATTCAGCGTGTTTTAAAGCGGGATGACAGAACGTATGAGGAAACCTTGAATATTATTAATTCTCAGATGTCCCTGGATGAAAAGAAGAAGAAAAGTGATTTTGTTATCGAAAATGATGGAAATATTCAGGAATTGAGAAAAAAAGTTGATGATTTTTTAAAAGAAATAGCATTTGAAAATAAAAATTAACTTTGAATAATTTAAGGATAAAATTTGTTATTTTGAAGTCTATAAAATTAAATATAGGTATTAAATAATTTTATTTATTTGGATATTATTAAAAAAATTATATTGAAATTTTATTTGAAACATATTACTTAAAAAAATTGAGAAAATATAAAAATGTAAGAATTAAGAGGTGAAAAAATGAAAAAAGTATTTATAATACTGGGAATATTTTTAGTAGCGTTTATAGGATGGCTTTCTGTACCATTTAATATTCTTGTGATAGGAGTAGATGCCTATGCAAATCAACCAACGGAAGGATCGAGAAGTGATGGGCTTATTGTTATAAGAGTTATACCATATTTGGCACAGATAAAAATGATTTCGATACCACG
Organism: Leptotrichia trevisanii DSM 22070; assembly: GCF_000482505.1. NCBI lineage: Bacteria > Fusobacteriati > Fusobacteriota > Fusobacteriia > Fusobacteriales > Leptotrichiaceae > Leptotrichia > Leptotrichia trevisanii. Next base: position 7,484 of record NZ_AXVL01000009.1, on the reverse strand, counting down.
TGATACATATGCTGAAATTCCTTGTGAAAACTATAAGCAGGATAAAATTACACATTCGCACCATTTTGGCGGTGTAAAGTGTACGATTGACGCTGTGGAAAATTTTCTTAATACAAAAATTAATTATCACGTGCGATTCAGATTTGAAGATGTTATGAACTTGACGAATTTGATTGACGGAGTGGATGTTGTTTCAAATCACACTTTTAATCAGGACTATTTTGATCAGGAAGTGTTTCACTTTAATCAGGGGCAGGTTTACAATCTGAAGGGGAGAATGGCACTTGCATACACAAGACACCGAAAAAGTGATACAGCCTTTAAGCGTGATGAGCGTCAAAGACAGGTTATTCAAGGGATTGCAAAAAAAATAGCTGCACCATCTGGCTGGAAATACATCCCGCAAGTTTATGGATATGCAAAGCAACATATGGAAATAACGGTGAATCCTATTAGAAGTCTGTCGGCATTACCAGCAGTTCTGATACATCATTCGGATATTGAGCAGCACGAAATTACAGGGGATGGAAGAATGATTAATGGAGTCTGGTATTTTATGCCTGATGAAACTTCATTGGAAAATGCAAAGGAAGAATTTAAAAATTAGAAAAGTAGACAAATTAAAAAAAAAGAGGTGAAATATGGAAATAAGCAAGTCAGAATTTGTGAAATCAGCAGTTGTGGGAAAAGATTACCCGGAATTTAATAACATTGTGGAATTTTCTTTTATTGGAAGATCAAATGTAGGAAAATCTTCACTTATAAATTCGCTTACAAAAAGGAAAAATCTGGCAAGAACGAGTAAGACGCCAGGAAGAACACAGTTAATCAATTATTTTTTGATAAATAATAAAATTCATTTTGTGGATTTGCCGGGATATGGATTTGCAAAAGTGCCTGAGGCTGTTAAAAGAAATTGGGGGAAAACAATAGAAAGCTATCTTGTGTCAAATCGTGAAAAAGTTGTATTTTTATTGCTTGATTTGCGTAGAGTTCCATCAAATGAGGATATGGAAATGTTAAAATGGCTGGAACATTTTGAAATTGAATATTATATAATCTTTACAAAGGCTGATAAATTGTCGAATAATGAAAAATTTAAGCAGTTGAAGGAAATTAGAAAAAAACTTGTGTTTAAAAATGAAGATGTATTTTTTTATTCTTCATTAAAAAATACTGGAAGAAAAGAATTATTGGATTTTATAGGAAAAAGAGTTACTGAAAAATAATAATTTATGAAAAAATGTGTAGTTAATCAAATAAAATTGACTGATTACACATTTTTATTATTATTTTCTCCGATAATTGAGAGCTTCTAGCAAATGCTCCTTTTTTATGTTTTCTTCACCGTCTAAATCTGCTATTGTTCTCGAAACTTTTAATATTTTGTCAAACATTCTAACTGATAATTTTAGATTATCAATGGCAGATTTCATAATTTCTTCACTTTCTTCGTCTATTCTACAATATTTGTTTAGCTGTTTCTTATTCATATCTCTGTTTAAAGTATTTGAGTTAAAACGTTGTTTTTGTACTTCACGAGCTTTTATCACTCTTTTTTGAATTTCTTTGGATTTTTCTGATAAGGATTCATCAAAAATCTCATCTTTTTTTAACTGATGCATTTCCACATACAAGTCCATTCTGTCGAGAAGTGGGCCTGAAAATTTTTTCTGGTAACGTTTAATTTCTTTTAGGCTGTCGTTACATAGTGGATTGTCAGGGAAATATCCACTTGGAGTAGGATTTGAAGCAGTTATTGTAATGTTTTTTACTGGATAAGTTACACTCAAATTTGCTCTTGAAATAACGATTTTTCCGTCTTCGAGCGGCTGTCTTAACGTTTCCAATGTTTTTCCTTCAAACTCTCCAATTTCATCTAGAAATAATATTCCATTTAGTGCTAAAGTAATTTCACCAACTCTGTTTGCACCGCCTACTAGAGCTACTTGTGTCGCTGAATAGTGTGGAGCTCTAAATGGGCGTTTACGAATTATTGGCTCACTTTGGCTTAACATTCCTGAAATACTGTAAATTTTGGTTGTTTCTATAATTTCTTCTTCAGGCATATCAGGTAAAATTGTGTTAAATCTTTTCGCAAGCATTGACTTGCCTGAACCAGGATCACCTATTAGAAATACATTGTGTCCACCAGCCGCTGCAATTTCTAAAGCCCTTTTTGCAAGCAGTTGCCCTTTTACATCTGAAAAATCAACAGTTTCGTCTAAGTTTTCATCTTTTTCCAATTTTGAAGTGTTCATCTCGACAGCTTTTTCGCACAATGTTTCCACATCAATTTTTCCCTCCAGAAAATCTAGCAATTCTGTTATTTCATCAACAGGGATAATTTCCACACCTGAAATTAATTTTGCTTCATTATAATTTTCCATTGGGACGACAACACCTTTAAAATCTGTTTCTTTTGCTAGAATTGTAGCATTTATTGCTCCATTTATTGATTTTATCTTTCCATTTAAGGAAATTTCTCCTAAAATTAGATATTTTTTTAATATGTCTATATTTGAAATATGCCCTGTATTAGCAAGTATTCCTAAGAATATGCTCAAGTCGAAATGACTGCCTTTTTTTCTGATATTTGCAGGCGACAGATTTACCAGCACACGTCTGACAGGAAATTCAAACCCCACATTCTTAAAACAGCTCCTAATCCGCTCCTTGCTCTCGGAAATCGCCTGATCTCCCATTCCAACTATATTAAATACAGGCAGTCCTCTGGATAAATCAACTTCGACTTCTACAACATAAGTATCTACACCCATATAGCTGCAACTAAATAAACTTATTGCCATAACCTCACCCTTTTAATTTTTTATTAATAATTAATTATAACATTTTTTATATATTTTGTAAATAAAAAAGAGAAAATCTTTTTACAGACTTTCTCTAAATATATATAATAGGTAATTTTAATGACTTTGTTTGGTAATTTTCTCATAAAAATCTTATTTTAAATATGCGTTTAACATCCATAAGTTTTTTTCGTATGTACTGATATATTCGTCAACTAATGCAGATGTTCCGTAGTCGTTTTCTTCATCAGCCGCTTCTTTTACTTCCTTCACTAATTTTAACATTGCTTCAAATTCTTTTTTCACATCAGCTACTGCTTCTGGAATAGAAATTTCCTTATTTTCAGCTTCCTTAATAGTTGTAATTTCCAAGTAGTCTTTTAGAGTTCCTAAAGGACGTCCTCCTATTGACAAAATTCTTTCAGCTACATCATCAATTTGCTCATTTATCGCATCATAATACTCCTCTAATTTTTCATGAACAGAAAAGAATCCAGCACCAACAATGTTCCAGTGGTAATTTTGAACCTTTCTGTAAAGTACATTCAAGTTAGCTAAGTAAAGATTTAATTTTTCAACTGTTTTTGACATTTTTATCACTCCTTAATTTATAATATTTATATATTTGTAATAATTACAAATTTATTATACCAAAATAAAGTTAGATTGTCAACACATTTTTCTCAATTTTAGTATAACACTTATAAACCTACATTTTAATTGCACCTTGATAATTAATAGAAATCAATTTTTTCTAGTAATTTATTTTAAAAAATTTGAATAGTTAAAAATAAAAATTAAGTTATTAAAAAAGTAGAAAAATACAAGGAATGGGTGTATAATAGGAGAAAACAAAAAATTAATATTGAAAGGGATGAAATTAATGAAGGAAAAAAATGGGTTAGTATTGGAAGGTGGAGGACTTCGGGGGATATTTACGGCAGGGGTGCTGGACTTCTTTTTGGAAAAAAATATTGAATTTGATAATTGCATAGGGGTATCTGCGGGAGCTTGCCATGCCTGCAGCTATTTGGCAAAACAACATAAGAGGGCGTTTAATGTGTCTGTTGACTATCTGGATGACAAAAGATACTGCACGCTTTATAGCTTGTTTAAAACAGGGGATTTATTTGATGTGGATTTAGTTTATAATGAGATTCCGAATAAACTGAATCCGATTGACAACAAAACATTTATGAAAAATAAGACAAAATTTCAGGTGGTAATTACAAATTGTGAAACTGGGGAGGCGGAATATCCTGAAGTTAAGGATTTTGACAAGGATACTGTTTATGTAAGGGCTTCAAGTTCTTTGCCGTTACTTGCCAGAATGGTTAATATTAATGGGAATGTTTATCTGGATGGCGGAGTTTCTGATTCAATACCGATTAAAAAGTCTATGGAAAATGGAAATACAAAAAATGTGGTTGTCTTGACACGTGATAAAAGTTATAGAAAAAAACAAAGTGCATTGGGTAAAATTACTGGGATAAGATATAAAAAGTTTCCTAAATTTGTAGAGCTTATGAATACAAGATATAGCCGATATAATGAAGTGCTTGATTATATTGGCGAGCTGGAGGCAAAAGGAGAAATTTTTGTGATTCGTCCAGAAGTGGAACTGACACTTGGGAGAATTGAGAAAAATAAGAAGAAACTTTTGGAAGTGTATAGTATTGGTTATGAAACAGCGAAAAAAAATTATGAAAGATTGAAAAAATACTTGGAAAAGTAATGATTTTTTGATTGCTTATACTTAAGCATTTATAAAATAGGAAAAACCATTATTAAACAAAATAATTTAATACTAAATTCCATTAGAAAATAGGAACTATGTCATCAAGGACAAGAAGTTTTAATTCATTATTAAATAGTATGCAATTCAAAATTTTTTAAACATTCGCTATTTAAATGGGAAATAGTACTAGAAGTAAAATAAATAAAATGGAAGAGGATAAATGTGAAAAATGAAAAAATCTGGTATGAACTGGACGCTTTTGCAAAAACTTATTCTTCGATAATTAGTGAAGGTAGAACTACGTGTTTTCGACTTTCGGCATTATTTTCTGAAAATATTGATTTGGAAATATTGGAAAAAGTGGCGATTTTGCTTGAAAAGAAGTATCCGTTTTACAATTCTGAGCTAAAAAAGGGGATTTTCTGGAATTATTTGCAGCAGAAAAAGGCTCATTTTATGATTGAGGAGGAAAAAACTTATCCTTGTACGGATATACAGAAGGATAATCCACTGAGAATCATTTATTTTAATAATAAATTGTCGATAGAAATAGCACATTTTTTGACCGATGGAAAAGGTGCGGCGTTATTTTTTCAGGATTTGATTGAAGAATATTTGGAGAAAAAGTATTTTTGGGAAAATGTTGAAAAAGATAAAAAGGATAATTTAATTGATAAGACTGAAAAAAAGAAGGAAATAGAAATTGAAAAAATAAATAAAATAATTAATTTTGGAAAAAAGATAAATAAAAATGAAAAAGATTTTGAAAATAAGAAATTTGAAAAAAACTTTTTTGAAAAAACAAGAGAATTGCTGGGAAATGATAGTGTGTTGAAAAATTCTCAAAAAAACGAGTATGTCGACCTTTATGAAAAATATATGCGGAAAGTGAGCAAGGAAACTACGATAAAGTCAGCATTTCATTTGCCAATGAAAATACTGGAAAAGGGGCAGTACCATATTACAACTGGAGAAATTGATGTGGAAAGCCTGAAGGAGGAGAGTAAAAAATATGGGACTACTATTGGGAAATATCTTCTCTCAGTATATTTTAAAATTTTGCTGGATAGGTATTCACAAGCCAAAAATCCAATTGTGATTGGAGTACCAGTTGATCTACGAAAAATTTTTGAAGAAACTACATACAGAAATTTTTTTATAAACATAACTCCTAGCGTGGACGCAAGTCTGGGTGCATATTCCCTCTCTGAAATCATAACTTATCTGGATAACTATTTTGCCCTAAAAATTACAAAAAAAGAATTTTACAAAAGCATATATAAGGCAATGAATCCAGTGCAGAATATAATAATAAAATCTGTTCCGTATTTGATAAAACGTATGTTTTTCCCATTCATATTTGACTACTACGGAGAACGTGGCTATACAACAGGATTTTCAAATTTAGGAGTTTTCAGAATTAATAAAAAATATGAAAAATACTTAAAAGGATTCCGATTTTTACCACCACCAAGTAAAAGATGCAAAATCAAGATGGGAGTTATAAGCGACTGTAACAAGGTTTATGTAAATTTTGGAAATTTAACTGCAAATTATGATATTGAGAGGGATTTTTTTGTTTATTTAAGAAAGAGAGGAATAAAATCCAAGATTATTACAAATTATTTTTAAAGTATAAACGAATTTTTTTAAGATTAAAACGATAAAATTACAGAAACTCTGGATTTGAACAGAGCAGTGTAATTTTAGAGTTCAGTTTAAAGGTAGAATTATTATAAAAAATAGGGGATAAATATGTATTGTATAAAATGTGGAGTGGAACTGGAAGATGGAGCAGAAAGATGTCCGTTATGTGAAACAGCTGTTCCTGAGATAAAGGGGCTGGAAGAGAAAGAATTTATGAAGGAATATCCGATGATTAATATAAACTTGTATGAAATGAAAATGAAAAAAGTAAAAAAGGCTGTATTTTTATCATTTTTTACAATTTCAATAATTTCAATTCTGGAAGTCCTTTTTCAAAATCTAATAATGTATGGAAAATTGGAATGGGGCTACTATGCGATTCCGTCTATTTTAATATTTGATCTGGGATTATTTGTTTTTCTAGATTCGTACAGAATGAGGACAAATCTGTTTTTATTATTAAGCGGATTTATAATTTATTTTTTATTGCTTGATTTTGGAGATAAAAAGTTGACTTGGAGTATAAAGCGTGGAATTCCTATTGTTATTGCTCTTTATCTTATTAGTCTTGTTTTTTCATATGTCTGGGATAAGCATAAGAGTGACAGATTAAAGATACTAAATTTTTTCATTTTTTTCGTTGGAATATTTCTTCTAATTTTGGAGCTAATTATAAGTAAAAAAATGACTTGGAGTATATTTTCATCAATTCCGTTATTTATTTTGAGCATAATGCTAAGATATGCGTATAAGTCTTATAAAGAGGAGTTTAAGCGGAGATTGCATAGATGATATAGTAATATTGGTATAAAAAAATATGCTACCCTTGTGATAGCATATTTAAAAAGGAGTTGAAGAACAAACTCTTTTTTAGCTAAAAAGTCAGTAAAAATGGGAATAAAATATACATAAGTAACCAACGTGTAACCAACATCGAAAAATAATTAAAATAGCCTTTATTTTTTTATAAGGAAATTAAATTCATATTTTTTAGGTATTTACTGATATATTTGATAATTTTAAAAGAGGCGTCAGCCTCTTTTCCTTTTCTTTTGTCAAATAAATATACAAATGTCTACGACAAAATATCCAACCTAGTTGGATTAATAAAATATTAATAGTATTTTTTGAGGGGCGGATATCTGTAATGATAAAATTCCCATACAATCATTTTAACCTTGCATGCTGGACAGTAGAAAGGATTCATCCCGAAAGTCCTGTACATCTGCCTTTGATAAAATGAATATCTTGACACGGCAATGTTTTTCCTGAAAGCATCAATTGCCTCT